>NZ_JBSGET010000225.1:0-8723 GCF_053603035.1 Kitasatospora sp. NPDC004272
CTCGCGGGCGCCGCCCGCGACCCGGGCGGAACGCTTCTCGGCCCGCTTGCGGGCGGCCGCCGGGTCCGCCTCGGCGGCCTTCGCCGACTGCTTGGCGGCCTTGTCGGCGGCGGCCCGGCCGCGGCCGTCCAGCCACTCCGCCACCCAGTCCGGCGGGGCGGCCCCGTCGGCGACGGCCTCCGGCCCGGAGGCCCAGAGCAGCAGCAGCCCGAGGGCGTGCTTGCACGGGAACTTCCGGCTCGGGCAACTGCACTTGTACGCGGGCGTGCCCAGCTCGACCGCCGTCCGGTACGGGGTGCTGCCGCTGCCCTTGCACAGGCCCCACAGCGCGCCCCCGCCGGTGCCGGTCGCCGACCAGGGGGCCGGGCCGGAGAGCTTGCCCGCCGCCTTCAGGGAAGCCGGATCGGGCGCCAGCGAAAGGACGTGTTCGGTGCTCCAGCGTTCCTCCATGCCGATGACGCTAGGAGGGGCCACTGACAGTCGAGGGTCCGTCAGGACCCGTCGGCCGCCGGTCGGCGGGAACGGCTCGCCGCACCGGACGAAGGGCGGGGCGCCCCCGGGGGCGGGGAGGCACCGACAGCCGACGGCCCGTCAGGCCGGGGCCGGCGGGCATCCCGTGCCGACCCGACCGGCGAGGTCGGCGCGCGGGGCGGCGAGCTCCGCCGTCCGGGCGTCGATCAGCGCGGTCTTCGCCCGGAACAGCTCGGAGAGCCGCTCGGCGGCGTCCGGCGCGGCGCCCGACTCGGCACCCGACTCGGCGCCGGTGCGGGCGATCTCGGCGAGCGGGGAGCCGAGCGCCTGCGCGGTGCGGACGTACCGCGGCCAGGGCTCGGCCCCGGGCGGGAAGTCGCGGTGGCCGTCGGGCAGCCGGTGGGGGACCGGCAGCCCGCCGCGCTCGTGGAAGCGCGGCGCGGCGCGGCCCGGCCCGGTCCGTTCGGCGGGTTCCCCGATGCGCACGTCCCTGCTCCCGTCGGCGACTTGACCCTGGACGGCACTCCCGCTGTTCGCCGACCTTGGCGGGGTCAGCGGTGCTGCTCTGGGCGCCACCGGGCTGCTGTGGGGCTTCCTGGTGGTGGAGGCGGCGTTCGGCGCGGCCCGGCCGCGGCCCTGGCGGCGGGCCGCCGACCGGCGGGTCCCGGCGGGCGGCTGACGCCGGGTCGGTTGTCAGTGGCGGGCGGCACAGTGGTGGGTGCACGGGGCGAACGGGAGTTCTCCCTCCCAGGTCAGTGCCGTGCCGTTCGTCCTTCGCGCCCTCTTCGCGCAGCGTTCTGACGATCCGTGAGATCCCCGTGAGATCGGAGCAGTCGATGACCACCGAGACGACCAGCGAGGTCCTGCGGCAGCACGCCGAGGACGCGTTCGCCGAGGAGCTGGCCGCCCTCGCCCGGCACGACGACCGGGACCGGCCGGAGCGCTGGCGGCTGTCGCCATGGGCGGTCGCCACCTACCTGCTGGGCGGCGAGCTCGCCGACGGCACGGTGATCACGCCGAAGTACATCGGCCCGCGCCGGGTGATCGAGGTCGCCGTGACCACGCTGGCCACCGACCGGGCGCTGCTGCTGCTCGGCGTGCCCGGCACCGCCAAGACCTGGGTGTCCGAGCACCTGGCGGCGGCGATCTCCGGAGACTCCACGCTGCTGGTGCAGGGCACCGCGGGCACCCCCGAGGAGGCCGTCCGCTACGGCTGGAACTACGCCCAACTGCTCGCCCACGGCCCGAGCGAGGACGCGCTGGTGCCCTCCCCGCTGATGCGCGCCATGCGCGACGGGCAGGTCGCCCGGGTCGAGGAGCTCACCCGCATCCCGGCGGACGTCCAGGACAGCCTGATCACCATCCTCTCCGAGAAGACCCTGCCCGTCCCGGAGCTGGGCTCCGAGGTGCAGGCGGTGCGCGGGTTCAACGTGATCGCCACCGCCAACGACCGCGACCGCGGCGTCAACGAACTCTCCTCCGCGCTGCGCCGCCGCTTCAACACCGTGGTGCTGCCGCTGCCGGCCACGCTGGAGGAGGAGGTGGAGATCGTCACCCGCCGGGTCGGCCAGCTCGGCCGCTCCCTCGACCTGCCCGAACTCCCGGGCGGCGCCGAGGAGATCCGCCGGGTGGTGACGGTCTTCCGCGAGCTGCGCTCCGGCCTGACGGCCGACGGGCGGACGAAGGTGAAGACCCCCAGCGGCACGCTCTCCACCGCCGAGGCGATCTCGGTGGTCACCAACGGCCTCGCGCTGGCCACCCACTTCGGCGACGGCGTGCTGCGCGCGGGGGACGTCGCGGACGGCATCCTCGGCGCGGTGGTCCGCGACCCGGTCGCCGACCGGCAGGTGTGGCGCGAGTACGTGGAGGGCGTGGTCCGCGACCGCGACGGCTGGAAGGACTTCTACCGGGCCGCCCGGGAGGTCTCCGCGTGAGTGCCGAGACCGTGAGCACCGGGGCGGCGGGCGCGGAGGTGACGCTGCTCGGGGTGCGCCACCACGGCCCCGGCTCGGCCCGCGCGGTGGCCGCCGCGCTGGCCGCCCTGCGGCCGGACGCGGTGCTGATCGAGGGCCCGCCGGAGGCCGACGACCTGGTCGCGGCCGCCGCCGAGAAGGAGATGGTGCCGCCGGTCGCGCTGCTCGCGCACGTCGCCGACGACCCGGCGCGGGCCGCGTTCTGGCCGCTCGCCGAGTTCTCGCCCGAGTGGGTGGCGCTGCGGCACGGGCTGAACGCCGGGGTGCCGGTCCACTTCATCGACCTGCCCGCCGCGCAGAGCCTCGCGCTCGGCCCGCGCGGCGCCCGCGACGACGGCCCGCCCGCGGACGGCGACGAAACCGTTACCGGCGGGGGTGACACCTCCGGCCGTGACGGAGCGTCGGAAGAGGGGGAGGGGTCGGAAGTGCCGGGGGGCACTTCCGGGCCCGCGCCCGTCGACCCGATCGCCGAACTCGCCGCCGCCGCCGGCCACACCGACCCGGAAGCCTGGTGGGAGGACGCGGTCGAGCACCGCACCCCCGACGGCGACCCGCTGGCCCCGTTCGCGGCCCTCGCCGAGGCGATGGCCGCGCTGCGCGAGCACCACCCGGCCGAGCGCCGCGACCTGGTCCGCGAGGCCGCGATGCGCCAGCGGATCCGGGCCGCCCGCAAGGCCGGGCACCGGCGGATCGCGGTGGTCTGCGGCGCCTGGCACGTCCCGGCGCTGGCCGTGCTGCCCACCGTCGCGCACGACCGGGCGCTGCTCGCCGAACTGCCCAGGAAGCTCAAGGTCGAACTGACCTGGGTGCCGTGGACGCACCGCCGGCTGTCCCAGCACACCGGCTACGGCGCGGGCATCGACTCGCCCGGCTGGTACCACCACCTGTTCACCGCCCCCGGGCAGCCGGTCGCCCGCTGGATGACCAAGGTCGCCGAACTGCTCCGGGCCGAGGACCACCCGGTCTCCTCCGCGCACGTCATCGAGGCGGTCCGGCTCGCCGAGACCCTCGCCGCGGTGCGCGGCCGCCCGCTGCCCGGCCTCACCGAGACGCTGGACGCGGTGCGCGCCGTCATGTGCGACGGCTCGGACGTCGCGCTCGCCCTGGTCCGCGAGCGGCTGGTGGTCGGCGACGCGCTCGGCGAGGTCCCCGACGGGGTGCCCGCCGTGCCGCTGCAGCGCGACCTGACCCGCCTGCAGCGCACCCTGCGGCTCAAGCCGGAGGCCGCCGTCCGGGAGCTCGCCCTCGACCTGCGCGAGAACCTGGGCGTGGAGCGCTCCCGGCTGCTGCACCGGCTGCGGCTGCTCGGCCTGCACTGGGGCCGCCCCTCCCGGGACGGCGTCAACTCCACCGGCACCTTTCGGGAGACCTGGCAGCTCGGCTGGGAGCCCGAGTTCTCGGTCCGCCTGGTCGAGGCCGGCCAGTGGGGCACCACGGTGCGCTCCGCCGCCACCAACAAGGCGGTCGCCGACGCGCGGGACGCCGAACTCACCGCCCTCACCGCGCTCGCCGAGCACTGCCTGCTGGCCGACCTGCCCGACGCGCTGCCCGAGGTGATGCGGCTGCTCGCCGACCGCGCCGCGCTCGACACCGACGCCGGGCACCTGGCCGCCGCGCTCCCCGCGCTGGTCCGCACGCTGCGCTACGGCGACGTCCGCTCCACCGACACCAGCTCGCTCACCGCCGTCGCGCACGGCCTGGCCGAGCGGCTCTGCGTCGCCCTGCCCGCCGCCTGCACCGGCCTCGACGCGGACGGCGCGAACGCCCGCCGCGCCGAACTCGACGCCGTCCACCAGGCGATCGCCCTGCTCGGCGGCGACACCGCCGAACGCTGGGCCGGCACGCTGGCCGCGCTCGCCGCCCGCGAACCGCACGGCGGCCCCGCGACCGGCGTCCCCGGACTGCTGCGCGGCCGCGCGGTGCGGCTGCTGCTGGACGACGGGCGGCTCGACGCGGCGGAGGCCGGGCGGCGGCTCGGCCTGGTGCTGTCCACCGCCTCCGAACCCGCCGACGCGGGCGGCTGGGTCGAGGGCTTCGTCTCCGGCGGCGGCGCGCTGCTGCTGCACGACCCGACGCTGCTCGGCCTGCTCGACGGCTGGCTGTGCGGGGTCTCCCCGGAGGTCTTCACCGACCTGCTGCCGGTGCTGCGCCGGACCTTCTCCTCGCTGGAGACGGGCGTGCGCCACACCATCGGCTCCCGGGTCGCGGCCGGCCCGCTCGGTGCCCCCGCGCAGGGCTCCGCCCCGAGCGCCCCGCTCGACGAGGAGCGCGCCGAGGCGGCCACGGAGGTGCTGGCACTGCTGCTGGGGGTGTCGATCCCGCAGCCGCGGATCCCGCGCCAGGTGGACCGCCGGGCCACCGCCTGAGACGCCGCGGACCCGGGCGGCCGGCGGGATCCGCCGCGGCGCCGCCCGACCTTCCCCCTGTTCCCTTCCGCTTCGCGCAGTTCCCCGCGCCCCTGACGGGGCGCGGGGGTTGGGCAGGGCGGTCTTCGACCGGCCCGATGGGCAAGCCAAGGAGTGAAAGAAGATGACGGTCCGTCAGGACGACGAGCGGATGCGGCGCTGGCGGCTGGTGCTGGGCGGTGACGCGGACGGCACCGGGGTGCGGCTGACCGGGCGGGACGCGGCGATGGACGGGGCGCTGGGGGCGCTGTACCGGGAGGACGGGAAGCGGTCGGCGGGGCTCGGCGGCTCGGCGCCGAAGGTGGTGCGCTGGCTGGGGGACATCCGGGAGTACTTCCCGACCAGCGTGGTGCGGCTGATGCAGCAGGACGCGATCTCCCGCCTGGGCCTGGACCGGCTGCTGCTGGAGCCGGAGATGCTGGCCGCCGTCGAGCCGGACGTGCACCTGGTGGGGACGCTGCTGTCGCTGAAGCACGCGCTGCCGGAGACCACCCGGGAGACCGCCCGGGCGGTGGTCGGCAAGGTGGTGGCGGACCTGGAGCGCCGGCTCGCCGACCGGACCCGTTCGACGGTCGGCGGGGCGCTGGACCGCAGCGCCCGGGTGAACCGTCCCCGGCACCGGGACATCGACTGGGACCGCACCATCCGGGCCAACCTGTCGAAGTACCTGCCGGAGTACCGCACGGTCGTCCCGGAGCGGCTGGTCGGCTACGCGCGGGCGCAGCGGGCGGTGAAGAAGGAGGTGATCCTCTGCATCGACCAGTCGGGGTCGATGGCGCCGTCGGTGGTGCACTCGGCGGTGTTCGGCGCGGTGCTGGCGTCGATGCCGAGCCTGGACACCCGGCTGGTGGTGTTCGACACCTCGGTGGTCGACCTGACCGAGCAGCTGAGCGACCCGGTGGACGTGCTGTTCGCGACGCAGCTGGGTGGCGGCACCGACATCAACCGGGCGCTGGCGTACTGCCAGTCGAGGATCAGCCGGCCGTCGGAGACGATCGTGGTGCTGATCAGCGACCTGTACGAGGGCGGGATCCGCAACGAGATGCTCAAGCGGGTGGCGGCGATGAAGGCCGCGGGGGTGCAGTTCATCGCGCTGCTGGCGCTGTCCGACGAGGGCGCCCCGGCGTACGACCACGCGCACGCGCAGGCGCTGGCGGAGCTGGGGGCCCCGGCGTTCGCCTGCACGCCGGACGCCTTCCCGGAGATCATGGCGGCGGCGATCGAGAAGCGGCCGCTGCCGGTGCCGGAGCGCGGTTGAGTCGAGCGGTCCGCGGGCCGTCAAGGGGAGCGGTGGCCACCCGTCCGGGTGAAGCGGTGGTGGGCCTCACCATCGCGCGCCCCCGCTGGTGAGGGGCCCGGACCGGGCGCGTTGTGACGGTTCTCACCAAGGCGGACCGGGCCCCGGGCGAAACAGGCCGGTCGTCCGGGGATAACCTGCCATGCGGACGTGACGCGCGTGTTGATTGACGATGCGCCCGGCAACTGCGTGGGCCGCAAGGCCGTACATCTGCGTACCCGCTCAGTGTCGACGACCCGCAGCGAAGATCCTGCCGTGGCACGCTCGTAGAGACACATTCCGCGACCACGAACAAGGACAAACACGTGGACCTGTTCGAGTACCAGGCGAGGGACCTCTTCGCCAAGCACGGTGTACCCGTGCTTGACGGCGATGTCATCGAGACCGCCGCAGACGCTGCCGCCATCGCGGAGCGCTTCGGCGGCCGAGCCGTCGTCAAGGCTCAGGTGAAGGTGGGTGGCCGGGGCAAGGCCGGTGGCGTGAAGCTCGCGTCCGACCCGCAGGACGCCGTGGCCAAGGCCGAGGCGATCCTCGGCATGGACATCAAGGGCCACACCGTCCACAAGGTCATGCTGGCCCAGACCGCGGACATCAAGGAGGAGTACTACGTCTCCTTCCTGCTCGACCGCACCAACCGCACCTTCCTGGCCATGGCCAGCGTCGAGGGCGGCGTGGAGATCGAGGTCGTGGCCGAGGAGAACCCGGACGCGCTCGCCAAGATCCCGGTCGACGCCAACGAGGGCGTGACCCCGGAGAAGGCCGCCGAGATCGTCGCCGCGGCGAAGTTCCCGGCCGAGATCGCCGACCAGGTCGCCGACGTCCTGCAGAAGCTCTGGGTCGTCTTCGTCAAGGAGGACGCCCTCCTGGTCGAGGTCAACCCGCTGATCAAGTCCGGCGAGGGCAAGATCATCGCGCTCGACGGCAAGGTCTCCCTGGACGAGAACGCCGAGTTCCGCCAGCCCGAGCACGAGGCGCTCGAAGACAAGGCCGCCGCCAACCCGCTGGAGGCGGCGGCGAAGGCCAAGGGCCTGAACTACGTCAAGCTCGACGGCCAGGTCGGCATCATCGGCAACGGCGCGGGCCTCGTCATGAGCACCCTGGACGTCGTCGCGTACGCCGGTGAGAACCACGGTGGCGTGAAGCCGGCCAACTTCCTCGACATCGGCGGCGGCGCGTCCGCCGAGGTGATGGCGAACGGCCTGGAGATCATCCTGGGCGACGCCGACGTCAAGTCGGTCTTCGTCAACGTCTTCGGCGGCATCACCGCCTGTGACGCGGTCGCCAACGGCATCGTGCAGGCCCTCGCGCTCCTGGAGAGCAAGGGCGAGGCCGTCACCAAGCCGCTGGTCGTCCGTCTGGACGGCAACAACGCGGAGCTCGGTCGCCAGATCCTGACCGACGCCAACCACCCGCTGGTCGAGCAGGTGGACACCATGGACGGCGCCGCTGACCGCGCCGCCGAGCTGGCCAACAAGTAAGGAAGGGACTCAACACCATGGCTATCTTCCTTACCAAGGACAGCAAGGTCATCGTCCAGGGCATGACCGGCTCCGAGGGCATGAAGCACACCCGCCGCATGCTCGCCTCCGGCACCCAGATCGTCGGCGGCGTGAACCCGCGCAAGGCGGGCACCACCGTCGACGTCGACGGCACCGAGGTCCCGGTGTTCGGCACCGTGGTCGAGGCGATCGAGAAGACCGGTGCCGACGTCACCGTCATCTTCGTGCCGCCGGCGTTCACCAAGTCCGCCGTGATCGAGGCGATCGACGCCGAGATCGGCCTCGCCGTGGTCATCACCGAGGGCGTGCCGGTGCACGACACCGCCGCGTTCTGGGCCCACGCCGGCGCCAAGGGCAACAAGACCCGCATCATCGGCCCGAACTGCCCCGGCCTGATCAGCCCCGGACAGTCCAACGCGGGCATCATCCCGGCCAACATCACCGGCTCGGGCAAGATCGGTCTGGTGTCGAAGTCCGGCACCCTGACCTACCAGCTCATGTACGAGCTCCGTGACCTCGGCTTCTCCTCCGCGGTGGGCATCGGTGGCGACCCCGTCATCGGCACCACCCACATCGACGCCCTCAAGGCGTTCCAGGAGGACCCGGACACCGAGCTGATCGTCATGATCGGCGAGATCGGCGGCGACGCCGAGGAGCGGGCCGCGGCCTACATCGCCGAGCACGTCACCAAGCCGGTCGTCGGCTACGTCGCGGGCTTCACCGCGCCCGAGGGCAAGACCATGGGCCACGCCGGCGCCATCGTCTCCGGCTCCTCCGGCACCGCCCAGGCGAAGAAGGAGGCCCTGGAGGCCGCCGGCGTCAAGGTCGGCAAGACGCCGTCCGAGACCGCCCGCCTGGCCCGCGAGCTGTTCGCCGCCGCGAAGTAAGCGAGCAGCGAGCCCGCAGCACGGCCAGTACGCCGAAGGCGCCGCGCACCGTCCGGTCCGTTCCGGACGGGGTGCGGCGCCTTCGGCGTACCCGGGCGCACCCCGGCGCGTCCTACCGCGGGGGGCAGAGCGGGCCGCACGGGGCCGCCGCCGGCGGCGGCAGCGGGTGGCGCTCCGGCGGCGGGGGCGGG
>NZ_JBSGET010000226.1:0-8120 GCF_053603035.1 Kitasatospora sp. NPDC004272
CCCGCGCCGGGCGGCCCCGCGCCGGGCGGCCCGGCGTCGGAAGGCCCCGCGCGGTCGTTCTGGTGGTCGCGGGGCGGAGGCGACGGGGGCTGCGCGGCCGTTGCGCCGTCCACGACGAGGAGTTGACGACGGACCGCGACAGGCCGTCGCGGGGCCGGGACGAGGGCGGCCCGCTGCCGACCGACGGGCCGGTGGGTGGTCGGGGCCGCTCGGTCGCCGCGCTGCTGGGCCTCGCCGCGCACGGGGTGCGCAGCACGGCGGTCCGGATGCCCCGGACGGTCCACCACCGGGGCGGGGGGCGGGTTCGCCGGCCTGCTGGCCGAGCGGGCGCGCCGCACCGGGGTCGCGGGGTACCCGGGCGACGGCACCCAGCGCTGGCCGGCCGTGCACGCGCTCGACGCGGCGGTCCTGTTCCGGCCGGCCCTCGAATCGGCACCGGCCGGGACGGCCTGGCACGCCGTCGCCGACGAGGGCGACGCGGTGCTCGACATCGTGACGGTCATCGGCCGGCGGCCGGGCCTGCCGGTGGAAGCGGTCCCGCCGGAGGACTTCGGCCCGTTCGGCCCGATCTTCGCCATGGACCGGCCCGCGTCCAGCGCCCGCACCTGCGAGGTGCTCGGCTGGCGGCCGACGCACCCCGGCCTGTTGGCGGACCTGGAGAACCTCCGGCCCTGACGTCCGGCCCTGCCCGTCCGGCCCCTGACGTCCGGCCCCTGCCCGCCGGGGGGCGGGCCGTCGTGCGGGGGCGGGGGTCAGGAGGAGGGGAGCATGGCGCGGCGGCCGGGGGCGGCGGAGGACTGCATGGTCATTCCGCCGTCCACGACGAGGAGTTGGCCGGTGAGGTAGCGGGACTCGTCGGAGGCGAGGAAAACCATGGTGTGGGCGATGTCCTCGGGTTCGCCGAGGTAGGGGAGGGCGTTGCCGGCCAGCAGGGAGTCGATCACGGACTGCGGCAGGTTGTCGCGCAGGGCGGGGGTGAGGACGGCGCCGGGGGCGATCGCGTTGCAGCGGACGCCCTGCGGGCCGTACTGGACGGCGATCGACTTGGTGATGCTGACCACCGCGGCCTTGACCGCGCCGTACGCGGTCTGGGTGACGTCGCCGACCAGGGCGGCGACCGAGGCGGTGTTGACGATGGAGCCGCCGCCGGCCCGGATCAGGTGGGGGAGGGCGAGGCGGGAGCCGATCAGGGTGGAGCGGACGTTGCGGGAGACGGCGCGGTCGAACTCCTCGAAGTCCATCCGGAGCAGGTCGAGGTCGCGGCGCGGGTCGGTGCCGCCGACGTGGTTGCACAGCACGTCGAGGGTGCCGAACTCGCGGACGGCGGTGGCGAACAGCTCCTCCAGCGAGTGTTCGTCGGTGACGTCGACGGTGAGCGGCAGGGCGTGCCGGCCGGCGGCCTCGACCAGGCGGGCGGTCTCCTCGGCGGCCGCGCCGTCGTAGTCGGCGGCGACCACCAGGGCGCCTTGGGCGGCCATCAGTTCGGCGGCGGCCCGGCCGATGCCGCTGCCGGCTCCGGTGATCACCGCGACCTTGTCCTTGAGGCGTTCCATGGGGTGCCGTCCTTCCGTGGTTCCGGTCGAGCGCTGTTCTCATGTGCATGATACACAGCTTGTGCATCATGCACATAATGTGCACGATGCACAGCGTGCCGGGCGGGAGTCGGCGGGAGTCGGCGGGAGTCGGCGGGCAGGGCGGGGCTCGCGAGCAAAGCGGAGGCAATGCCCCGACGAACTCCCGGCTCCGTGGAATCGACGCTCCCGCCGGGGTCGGAAAGCGGTCCGCATTAACGAGGGAGAACTTCGCGGCGAACAGCCGCAGCGCGAGGGGGATTTCACTTCCGGACTTCCTCCGTGCACACATAGCGTTCGCCGCGTGACGATGTGCGTCCGGTTCGCGGTCCGCGCGGGTCGGCAGGGTGTTCGGTGGCGCGGCCGGGGAACGGGCGCGCACCGGCGGACAATCCGGGGGTAGCGGCGGTGCGCGGGGAGGGCCTGTTCACGGAGCGGGCGCCGAACGGGCGGTTCCAGTGGCAGCTCAAGGCGATGAACGGGCGAGTGGTGGCGGTGTCCTCCTCCGTCCACGAGTCGTCCGTCGACGCCGAACGGGCGTTCGCGGAGCTGGTCGCGCTGGGACCGGCGCTGGTGGCGCGGATCACCCATGTCCGCGACGGCCTGGGCTGGACCTGGGTGGTCCCCGGGCCGAGGGGCAACCCGCTGGTCAAGTCGAGCCGGGCGTACGAGCGTTACGCGACCTGCCAGAACGCGTTCCGGCGCTTCATGGCGCTGGTGGCCCGGATGGCCGAGACGGCCGAGGCAGCCCGGGTGGCTGGGGCCGCCGGGGCGGCTGCGGTGCCGGACGCCGTGCTGCGGCCCGGCCCGGAGCCGGTGGCCGCCCGGCCCGGGGGCGCCCTGGCCGGGGGCGGAAGACCGGGGGGCGGAAGACCCGGGGCCGGGAGACCCGGAGGCGGCGGTGGTTCCGGCGGCGTCGGGGCCGGGGGTGCGGAGTGAACACGGCGGAGGCCGGTCGCGGTCCCCGGCTGGTGCCGGTGCGCGCGGCGGACGGACGGATCGGCTGGTCGCTGGTGGCGGCGAACGGCAGGCGGCTCGCCGCGGCCGTCCGCTCCTACCGCAGCGACCGTGAACTGGCCTCCGGAATATGCGAGTTGCTGGCCGAGCGGGCAGTCCTGCGGTTCGTGCTGAGCCAGCGCGAGGACCGCCTCTGGATCTGGACGGCACACCTCCCGGCCCGCACCACCCGGGCCGGCGCGGGCGGCGGCGAGGCAGTGGCGCGCAGTGCCCGCGGCTACCTGCGCCGCGACCAGTGCCGGCAGAGCGTGGCCGCCTTCCGGCAGGGCGCGGACCACGTCCAGCGGTTGCGGCGGCTGGCCGGCGGGACGTTCCCGCCGTCCGCCTGGTAGTCCCCGCCCCGTCCGTCCGGCGCAGCCCCGTCCGCCGGGCACCGGCCCGCCCGCCCGAGCGTCCCGCCCCGCCCGCCCGCCCGCCCGCCCGCCCGAGCGTCCCGGCCCGTCGGGGGTCGGGGTGCTGCGGGCTTTTCGCGCGCCCGGGGCGGTGGAAACGGTCGGAGCGGGCGGTTGTCGGGGCGTCCGAAATACGCGGACGGTGCGGGCGGGGCCGTCCGGGGGCGGGCGCGGGTGGTGCGTGGGCGGTGTGGGATGGGTGGGAGTGGTGCAGCGAGAGTGAAGCGGAGGTGTCCGGGGTGACCCCGTGGGCACACCTGGAGAAGAACGCGCTCGGGCCCGGAGCGGTGGTCGACGGATGGCCGACTCCCGCTCCCACCAGGGATTTCCGGTGCCGCGGCGGTCGACGGCCGGACGGCCGGGGGCGGCGGGCGGTGCTTCCGGGGTGCGGGCGGTCGCGGCGAGGATCGCTCCGCCGGAAGCCGCGGAGCTCTCCGGCACCGGACCCCGCCAGGTCCGGTCCAGCTAGTGCTGCGGCAGGCAACCTTCGCCCGTCGCGACGCCCGGCACGCACTCTCGCCGCACCGGCCGAAAACCCGAGTACATCCAGTACGAGGGCTTCCGGCCGGCACGCCGACAGCACGCACCGGACGCCGCTCCTTCACGGCAAAGGTCGCCTGACGCGGCACTAGGACCTTCCCCTACGGAGGAACAGGACCATGCGTCACACCGCCGCCAAGGCGTTCGCCGCCGTCGCGATGACCGCCGCCCTCACCGCCATCACCGTCCCCGCGATGGCGGACCCGGCCACCGGCACCGTCCCGGCCGCCACGGACATCGTCGGCTCGGGCTCGGACACCACGCAGGCTCTGCTCAACCAGTTCTCCACCGACTACAACGCCACCGTGTCGACCACCCCGAAGCTGTACAGCTGGGACGCGACCGGCTCGGCCTCGATCACCCCGAAGAGCGGCGCCGCCTCGCTCGCCCGTCCGAACGGTTCCGGCGCCGGCATCACCGAGCTGAACGCGACCGGCAGCAGCTTCGACTACGCCCGTTCCTCCCGGGGCCCGCAGACCGGTGACCCGGCCTCCAACCTGTTCGTGGCGTTCGCCAAGGACGCGGTGACCTGGTCGGCGAAGTCCGGCGGCCACGCCCCGACCAACCTGACCACCCAGGACCTGTTCGACATCTACTCCTGCACCAAGACCAACTGGTCGACCTTCGGTGGCACCTCGGGCACCATCAAGCCCTACCTGCCGCAGATCAACTCCGGCACCCGCTCCTTCTTCCTGAAGGCGATCGGCAACCCGACCCTGGGCGCCTGCGTGGTCACCGGCCCGCAGGAGAACGAGGGCACCGACCTGGCGCTGAACGACGACGACGTGATCTTCCCGTACTCGGCGGGTCACTGGGTCGGCCAGGCCAACGGCCACAAGGACTCGGTCGACGACAAGGGCAGCCTGACCCTGCGCAGCATCAACGGCGTGGCCCCGCTGACCGCCTCCGGCACCCTGAACTCCGCGTTCGCGAACCCGACCTACGGCCGGGTGCTCTACAACGTGGTCCGGGACGCCGACTGGAACGCCAGCCCGGCCACCACCAAGAGCACCGCGCTGCGCGCGATCTTCGGCCCCACCGGCTACCTCTGCTCCACCGCGGGCAAGGCGTCCACCGTCAGCTACGGCTACCTGACCCTGGCCGCCGCCTCCTGCGGTTCCACCACCCACATCTGACGGTCCCCGCCCCGGGGCTCGTCCGCAGCACCACGCACCAGCACGCAGTACCACGCACCACCTAGCACCCGCCGCCCGTTCCGCGCTCCGGCCGGGACGGGCGGCGGCCAGCACCACACGCACCGAGCAGCACGCGTGCACAGCACACACCACGCGCCGCCACGCACCAAGCGCCGGGTGCCGCAGAGCACCCCGTCCGAAGGAGCCACGATGTCCCGTCACGCCGTCCGGATCGCCGCCGCGGTCGCCGGTCTCGCCCTCGCCGCCACCGCCGCGTCCGCCACCTCCGCCACCGCCGCGCCGGTGGCCGGCAGCGCGGTGATCCACGAGAGCAACTCCTTCTTCCAGCAGGCCGCCCAGGCCGGCATCGTGGCCGTCCCGCTGCCCACCGCCACCGCCGGCTACGACGCGGCCAGCGGTCTGTCGGCGAGCTTCCCGGTGACCGACGGCAACGGCGTTCTGAGCAACTTCTTCGGCGGGGTCAGCCTCGGCGGCGGCCTGCTGTTCGTCGACGCGAGGACCGGCAGCGCGGTCTCCTTCCACAAGCTGGGCTTCGCCTTCGACAGCTGGTCCGTCACCGCCGTCCCGGACGGTTCCACCACCCCGGTCGCGCTGTTCGACCCGGCGGGCAACAACTCGATCACCAAGACCGGCAGCACGCAGAACCTGGCCGCCGACGCGCTGGTACTGAACGCCGAGGGCGCCCAGTACCTGGACGGCAAGCTGCACACCACCTTCTTCACCGAGGGCCAGGACATCGGCTCCTTCACGCTGTCCTACACGCCCGCCTCCTGATCCGCCCGGCAGGTCCCGCACCCGCCCGCGCCCGGCACCGCCCGTACCGCCCGCACCCCGCACCCCGTGCCCCGCACCCCGCGCCGCCCGACCGGATCCGGTCGGGCGGCGCGTTTTTCTGACGGTACGCCAATTTCGTTGATTCGAGCACCAATTGGGGTCTCGTACACCTGGATGACAGCGACCGGCCAGACGCGACTGGCCGAATATCGTCGGAGCCGCCGACCGGTCGCTCCGCTCCCTGTCACCCGCGCGTGCCCGATCCGGCGCGCCGTCGCCCGGAGGTGCTGCACCGATGAGAACCCGCCCGTGGGGGCTGAGACCCGGATCGCGTCCGTCGAGGGCCTACCTGGCGGCCGTACTGGCCTGGGCCGTCGCCGCCGCCGTCGTCCTCCTGCCGCTGGGCGGCCCGGGGGTCCAGCCCGCGCGGGCGGCCGCGGGGCAGACCTTCGAGGGGCCGGCCCGCTGGGACCCGGCCACCTGGACGGAGGGGGACAAGGGCACGATCACGGTCTCCCAGGTCAGCGGCCTGGGCAACCAGGTGGTGCACGTCAGCTGGACCGGTTTCACGCCGACGGTCGACATCTACGGCAGCCCGGTCAACGCCGTCACCAAGGTCGGCACCGGGGTCGACGGCTCGGCCGACAACCGGGCCCTCTACCCGGTCCGGATCTACCAGTGCCGGGGGGAGAAGCCCTTCGTCACCGACTGCTACGGCTCCAGCCTCTACGGCGGCGACCCGGCGGCCGGCTTCCTGCAGCCCTCGCGGCCGGACAACCTGAACGTGCCCGAGTTCCCGTCGAACATGGTGATCGCCGCGACCCGCCCGGACGGCACCGGCGAGGCGGACATCGAGCTGTGGACCGCCCAGCAGAGCCAGACCCTCGGATGCGACCCCACCCACAAGTGCTCGCTGGTGGTCGAGCCGAACTACGGCGGCGACCCGCTCGGTGCCTACTCCTTCCCGGACTCGCAGATCAACTGCGACGACCACTCCGCGGACGCGGACAACGAGTTCAACACCGCCACCGACTTCACCCTGATGCGGAACATGTTCCGGGTCGACGAGAAGCAGTACTGGAGCGGTGAGGCGTGCGCCTGGGCGCGCCACGTCACCATCCCGCTGGACTTCGGGCCGACCACCGACGCCTGCAAGGCCGGCGACAACGCGTTCTCCGCGATCGGCCTGGAGATGGCCGACCGGGCGATGGCGCAGTGGCGGACGGGCGCGTGCCTGGCCTCCGACCCGATGCAGGTGCAGTACTCCGTCGGCAACGGCGAGCCGCAGGCGCGCTCGGCCTTCCTGCGCAGGTCCGGCGCGGACGTGGCACTGACCTCCGTCCCGGACCGCAACGCGCCGACCAGGCCCTACGTGTACGCGCCGCTCACCAACGGCGCGATCTCCGTGGTCCACGTCGTCGACGACGCGGTGACCGGCCAGCAGGTCCGCCGACTGCGGCTGAACCAGCGGCTGCTGGCCAAGATGCTGACCCAGACGTACCGCTACTACCAGGACGACACCGAAACGGTCCGGGGCAACCCGATGTGCCTGTTCGACGACCAGGAGTTCCGCGCGCTCAACGCGGACACCGCGCCGGGGATGCACTGGCCCTCGTGCACCAACACCGCGAACACCGCGCCGGTGGTGGTCGGCGGCACCACCGACCTGGTGCAGCGGCTGACCGAGTGGATCGCCGCCGACCCGGACGCCGACCAGTTCCTGCACGGCGCCGCCGACCCGTGGGGCACCCACGTCAACGCGAAGTTCCTGCCGCCCACCTACTCCGGCTACCCGGTCGACACCTTCCAGACCCTGGACTACACCGGGCAGAACAACCACAAGCAGTACGAGTGGAACCCGGTGCTCGGCGGCCTGGGCCAGGTGCTCCGGATGACGCTGCAGAACCAGCTGTCCTGCCAGCTCCCCTACGTCGACGCCAGCGGCCAGCACAAGCGGTGCTTCAGCATGGTCAACGGGCAGCGGGCGCTGTTCGCGGTCATGGACAGCGGCGACGCCCAGGCGATGAGCCTGCCCGAAGCCGAACTGCCCAACCCGGCGGGCCAGTTCACCACGCCGACGATCGCCTCGATGCAGGCCGCGGCCAAGGACATGCCCTTCGACGAGACCACCGGCACCCAGCAGCTCCCGTACGGGGACGACGACTCCGCCTACGCGAAGGACCCGAAGGCGTACCCGCTGACCATGGTGCAGTACGCCATGCTGCCCACCGAGGGCCTCGGCCAGGCCAAGGCCGCCGCGGTCAGCGGGTTCGTGCGCACCGTCACCGACCCCGGCCGGGGGCAGGTCTACGGCCGGGCGCCGGGCCAGCTCGCCGTCGGGTACGCGGCCCTGACCAAGGCCCAGGCCGCCCAGGCGAAGGCCGCCGCCGACCACGTCGCGGCGCAGGACGGCGGCACGCCCGGCAAGCCGGCCGACACCGGCACCGAGGGCGGTGACGGCGGCGGCTCCGGTTCCACCGGCAGTGCCACCGGCGGTTCCAACGGCGGCGGCACCGGCGGGAGTTCCGGCGGCATCTCCGGCGGCGCGGGATCCGTCGGCGGCACCGACGACGCCACCACCGGCGGCACTCCGGGCACCTCGGGCACCGGGGCCGTCCAGGCCGGGGCCGCGGCCTCCGGCAAGCCCGGCGGCAGCGCCTCGCCCGGCC
>NZ_JBSGET010000227.1:0-8082 GCF_053603035.1 Kitasatospora sp. NPDC004272
CACATGGCGGCGATCTTCGCGGACACCCGACCGCGAAGATCACAGCCACTGGATCACGCCACGCAGTTGATCAATTACCCCACACTTTCTGAGACGCGCGACGGCGGCACCCGCTCTCGCGAGCGGGTGCCGCCGGCCGGTCGGGTGCTACTTCCCGGCCGGGTCCTGCTTCCCGGCCGGTTCGGGCTTCCGGAGGTCCGTGCCCACCCGGTTGTCCCCGGCCCAGTCGCGCAGGAGTTCGTGCAGCCGCTCCCGGCGGCGCCGGGACAGGCCGACGCTGACCTGCAGCGGGATCGGCCCGCGGCGGGTGCAGTCGATCTCCAGGCCGGTGCGGGGGACCTCCACCGGGCCGGAGTTGATCGCGCCGTACCGGATCCGCCGGATGTCCGCGGGGCGGAGCACGTACCGGGCGAACGAGTTGGTCACCACCAGTTCCCCGGGCCGGATCTCGACCGAGGTCCGCAGCTCCGACCAGAGCGACTGCGCGAGCAGCAGCACGGCGACGGCGCCCACCGCGATCCGGGCCGCCAGGGACAGCTCCGGATTGGTCGGACCCATCCAGATGAACACGTTGGCCATCGGTATCGGCCGGCTCAGCAGCGCGCGCACCAGCATCCGGTGCACCGACCGGCGCACCTTCGGGCCGGGGGGACCGCCGTCCCGCGGCCGCTGGGGAGCGGCCGCGGGACGGCGGGTGGCAGGGGTGCTCATCCGCTGCACCACTTCGAGCCGGAGCAGTAGAGGGAGCTTGCGGTGTTCGACAGGATGAGCGTCGTCAACTCCTCTCCCAGGTTCTCGGCCCGTGACGTCAACTGCAGGCCGTCTCCGGCCAGCTTACCGAGCACCTTCGGCACCGCCGAGACCCCGACGCTGTCGATCGCCACACCGGTCAGACCCGATACGCAATTGCCGGGACTCCTCTTGTGGCCCATGCAGGAGTTGGCCGCCGACGCCGTGTCGATGGCGAGGACGGTCCAGCCCATGGCGGCGATCAGGGCGCTTCCCTCGGTGCCCGCGACGGCGGCCAGCAGCGGTGCGGCCGCGCCCATGCTCAGCACGGTGGCCGTGAGCGTGATCCCGATGCTGACCAGGCTGATGAGTTCGCTGTGCTCGTCCATGAAGGTGCCGACCGACGACAGCGCCCTGCCGCCCTGGCACCACAGGTTCCACCCGCAGTGGTTCTTCTTGGCCTCGGCCTCCGCGGCCGCCCTCTTGGCGTCCGCGTCCTTGGCCGCCTGGGCCGCCAGCGCCGCCTTCCGGACCTGGGTCATGTTGGTGATGACGCTGTGTCCGTCGGTGGTGACCGGGCCCATCTGGGCCATGGTCTGCTGGTAGCAGCTGTAGGTGACGCAGTGCGCCGCCTCGGAGGTCAGGTTGGCCTGCTTGGCCTGCAGGTCCTTGACCTGCTGGTTGAGCTGCTGGTAGCAGTTGTAGGTGGCGCAGGCCATCGGGTTGTCGTACTGGTAGGTGTCGCCCTGTCCGGTGGAGCAGGGCGCGCTGCCGAACTGGCCGCAGATCGAGGCCAGGCCGTCCCGGTCGCTCTTCGTGGTGGGGTTCCCCGAGGCGTAGCCGTAGCCGCCGATCTGGTTGGGGTCGTCCGCTTCGAGGATCGGGTCGACGGTGATGAACCGCCCGATGGTCGGGTCGTACTGCCGGGCTCCGAGCAGGGCGAGTCCGGTGCTCGGGTCCGCCGGCTGGCCCAGGTAGCCCCGGTTGTCGGCCCAACTGCCGGGCTGGGCGCCGCGGAGGTTGCCGTACGGGTCGTAGGCCCGGCGGGTGGTGCTCAGGGTGGCGCTGTCGACCTGGAGCTGCGCCGTGTGCTGCGGGTTGGTCGGCAGGTAGGCGACCGCTCCGGTGCTGGAGCGGACGATCCGGGTGCCGTCCGGGTTGTTGTAGGCGCGCTGCGCCGTGACGTTGCTGCCGGTCAGGGTCAGCTGCTCGGCGCCGCCGAACAGGTAGAGGGTCACCGTGCCCGGGTTGCGCTGGATCAGCAGGTCGCCGTTGGCGTCGTACAGGTACGTGGAGGTCTGGGCGTTGCTGCTGCCCTGCTTGACCTCCACCGACTTGACCCGGCCCTCGGCGTCGTACCCGTAGGTCTGGGTCGAGGGGCTGGCGCCGGTGACGGTGCGCTTGGTGGTGTGGCCGGCCGGGTCGTACTGCGCGCTGAGCGTGCTGGTGGCGCCGGACTTGCCGGTGGTGACGGTCGAGACGGCGTTGGGCTGCTTGCCGTCGGTCGGGTAGGCCAGGGTCTGGGTGGTGTCGTTGGCGGTGTTGCCGGTGGTGTCGTGCTGGACCTGCTGGGTGCGGTCGCCGAGCAGGTTGTAGCCGTAGTCCTGCCAGTACGGGGTCGGGCCGCCGACGGTGCCGGTGCCGGGCGCGGTGCTGGTGCACCGGGCGAGCTGGCCGGCGGTCGGGGTGGTGATGCCCGCGGTGTCGGTCCAGGCGGTGGTCAGCCGGTCCAGGCCGTCGTAGCGGAAGCACTGGGTGTCGGTGACCTGGCTGGTCCCGAAGGCCGACTGCCGTTCGCTGACGGTGGTGATGTTGCCGGCCTGGTCGTAGCCGTAGGTGGCGTCCGAGACCGGGCTGTCGGGCGCGGTCTCCAGCGAGACCCGGTTGGTGGCCAGCCGGTTGGTGGCCTCGTCGTAGGTCTGCGCGGTGCGGAACTGCTTGCCCGCGTCGCCGTAGGTGGACTGGACGACCTGGCCCAGCGGGTTGTAGTTGGCGATGTCCAGGTAGTGGGTGAACCGTCCGGAGCCGGAACTGACCAGCCCGCCCTGGAGGTTGTAGCCGTAGCCGACCGACTCCGCCGAGAGGCCGCCGTCCGCGCCGAAGTTGCTGTGCGCGAGCAGGCCGGTGACGGCGGTGTAGTCCGCCCCCAGGGTGTAGCTGCCGGCCAGCTTGCCCTCGCCGGCGGGGACCGTGACGGTGGTCCCGGTCGGCTGGTAGCCCGTGCTGTAGCCGGTGATCGCCTGGACGTAGGCGTTGCCGCCGTCGTAGCGGGTGCTGGAGGTCAGGAAGCCCTTGGCCAGCGAGTCGTAGCTCCACGCGGCCAGCAGCTTGCTGCTGTCGGTGGTGCCGGCGCCGTCGTACTCACCGGTCTTGCGGCCGAGCTGGTCGTAGCTGTACGAGAGCACCTGGCCGCGGCCGTCGGTGCTGGTCGCGGTGCGGCCCAGCAGGTCGTAGCCGGTGGTCGAGGTGCCCGCGTCCGGGTCGGTCTGGGAGGTCTGCCGGCCCTTCAGGTCGTACTGGTAGGACCAGGTGTTGCCGGCGGTGTCCTTGACCGAGGTGAGGTGGCCCGCCGGGTCGTAGCCGTAGCTGATCGTCACGTCGCCCGTGCCGTCGCCGCCGTGCGACACCTTGGCGGTGGTCCGGCCGAGCGCGTCGGTGCGGGTCGAGGTCGGGACGGCGCCGGCCGGCGGCGTGGTGTCGGTCCGGTCGGCCCCGGGGTAGGCGGTGGTGCTCTGCCAGAGCAGCGCCGCCTTGCTGTAGGAGGTGTTGGCGACGGTGCGCCCGGTGCCGTCGTAGGTGGTGACGGTCTCCGCCGGGAGGGTGTTCTCCGTCTCCACGAACAGGGTGCTGCCGGGGGCGGTGGTCGGGTCGGCGTAGGTGGGCACGGTGATGCTCGCCCAGCCGTGGCTGTCGTACCGGGTGGAGGTGACCAGTCGGCCGGCCGAGTTGTCGGCCGTGGTGCTCTGGGACTGGCGCTGCTTCAGGAAGCCATCGTAGATGTCCACGGTGACGCCGTAGCTGCCGTCCTCGCGCAGGGCCCGGGTGGTGACGCTCGGCGGGTTCGGGTTGCCGGCGCCCTGCAGCGCGTAGCTGAACAGGCGGTTCGCGCTCTGGGTGGCCTTCGAGCGGCCCGGGTACCAGACCGCGGTGCGGCGGCCCAGGGCGTCGTAGGTCAGTTCGGCGGTCCGGGCGTTCTGGTCGACCTGGCGGACGACCAGGCTGCGGCCGGGGGCCAGGGTGTTGGTGCTGGTCCAGCCCAGCGGGTTGGTGTTGGTCACCGTGGTCGGCTGGGTGCCGGTGGACGGGCTGTAGCCGGTGCTGGTGGCCGCGCCCGCGGCGTCCAGCACCTTGGTGACCCGGCCGTACTGGTCGTAGCTGGTGGCGCTGTCGGTCTGGAAGACCGCGGCGCCCGCCGCGTCGTAGGACGTGACGGACTGCTTGGCGGTGATGTCGCCGGTGCTGCCCAGCTGCCCCAGGGCGGGGAGGCCGGTCAGGGTGCCGTCACCGTCGTAGTAGGTCCGGTCGTCGCTGACCGTGGTGCTCGCGGAGGCGGGCGTGCCGCAGGGGCCCGCGATGCTGATCGCCTCGCTCTGGTAGGCGAGCATCATCGGGTTGGACGCCGGCGGGGTGGCGTAGCTGCTGGTGGTGCAGACCTCCTGGGAGGGCACGCTCAGGTCGCCCTTGTTGTCCGACTCGACGAGCCGGCCGAGGCTGTCGTAGCGGGCGTCGATCCGGGTGGTGCGCCAGGTCGTGCCGTCCGCGAGCAGCTCCTGCTTGCGCTCGGAGGCGTTCTGGATCCGGCGGGCGGTGAGGTCCGGCAGGGTGGAGAGCTTCGCGGGCGCCGGGGTCTTGGAGGTCCAGGCGGTCTGCGGGCTGCTGGCCACCGTGGTGTAGGTCGGCGCGGCGGTCAGCTTCTTGGCGATGACGGTGCCGCCGGCCCGGTCGTAGGTGTCGGTCTCCTGGGCGGTGCCGGCCAGCCAGTTGCTGTCGGTGGTGGCCTCGCCGAGGCTGTTGGTCAGGCTGACGGAGCGCTTGGTCCCGTCGGCCTTGTAGTCGCCGTCCATGCCCTGGAGGTAGTGGGTCGCGGTCTGGGTGACCGGGTCCGGGGCGCTGCCGGTGGTGGTGGTGATGGTGCGGTAGCCGCGGTACTGGTCCCAGGTGCGGTAGCGGTCGTCCGCCGCCTCGGAGTCGTTGCGGTGCCAGGCCGCGCCGCCGGAGTAGGTGTACGTGGTGATCCGGGCGGGCGAGTTGGCCTTGGTCGCGTCGCTGTCCGAGATCTGGGCCACCAGCGCCTTGTGGAACCAGTCGCTGATCGGCTCGACGGCGCCCGGGATGCTCCAACTGACGTTGTAGCAGGCCATGGTGTCGGAGTCCGGGGAGGCCGGCATGTGGTTGTTCACCCGCGAGCACTCGGGGTCACGGTAGGTGACGGCGATCGACTCGCCGCTCTCGGTCCGCACGCCGGAGATCCGCGGGTGGTACAGCGGCGGGGCGGCCGGGGTGAGGCCGTCGACCCGGTTGTCCATCTCGATGCCGGTGAAGGTGGTCGGGTCCAGCGTGACGGTGCCGGAGCCGCCCGCCGAGGTGTCCAGGCCGGTGTGCTGGATCTGCGAGAGCCACATCACCGACTGGAGCGCGCCCGCCTGCTGCGGGTCCTCGGTCTTGCCGGTGACCGGGTCGACGGTGCCGCCGGCGTCCGAGAACAGCTGGGTCAGCGCCCAGGAGTCGACGTCCTGCCAGCCGCCGGCGGCCCGCACCTTGGTGGTGATGCTCTTCAGCCGGTAGGTGGACCAGAAGGACGGGCTGCTGGCCCGGCAGACGTTGCTGCCGCTGCCGGTGGTGGCCATCGTGCTGGTGCAGTTGAGGTCGTACGGGGTGTCCGGCCAGTTCGGCGCGGTGGTCGCGTTGAGGTTGGCGTACTGGCAGGTGGTGTCCGAGACGGTGCAGCGCTGGGCGGTGTCGAAGACCACCTCGGCCGCCGGTTCGCGGCCGGCCTTGGCGTCGGCCAGCTGGTAGCCGTAGGAGATCCGGGTCAGGTAGCCGCCGCGGGTGTAGGCGGTCATCTTGCCGCCGGCGCCGTTGGACTGGCCGTTGCCCGCGTTGTACCAGTTGGCCTCGTTCGCCCAGTCGTAGCGCTGCAGGTTGCCGTGCGGGTCGACGACGAAGTCGAGGTTGAACCGCCAGCCGGGCTCCGCCGCGCACTGCGACGCCTTTCCGGCGCTCGCGCTGTAGCAGGGGTCGCCCGACTTGGGCATGTAGACCGGCTCGCCCCAGGCGCTGTTGGTCGCGGCGTCGGAGGTGGTGCCGGGCGCGTGGTTGAGGCCCAGGTAGTACTGGGTGCCGTCGGTGGTGGTGACCTTGAAGTACTCGCCGTCCCACAGGCCGTTCGAGGCGCCGGTCAACCGCTCGACCTTGGTGCCGTCGTCGCTCTGCAGGTGGTAGGCGCCGCTGCTGTCGCGGATCAGCTGCCCGTTGTGCGAGCCGAGCGCGAGGGTGGCGTTCCAGCCCGACCAGCACATGTCGCCGGAGCCCTCGATGCCCGCGTTGGCGCAGGACTTGTAGGACCGCTCGATGTAGCCGGGGCTGTAGGTCCAGCCGTCGCCGATCCAGGACGCCTGCGAGTTGCGGGCCGAGGTCTCGCCGTCCACCGACTGCGAGTCGTAGGACAGCGCCACCGACGGCGCGCTGCCGCCCAGCGAGGCGGGCGCCTGGATCGGGTAGTTGTAGGTGAACGCGCCGGAGGCCGAGGAGGACCAGGCGCCGGAGGCCGACAGCGGGGTCGCCCCGTAGTCGCCCTGCGAACCGCTGGCGCCCGCGACCGCGGCCACCGCCGTGGTGGCGGCCCCGCCGCTGACGGCCGTCAGCTGGGTGCTCAGCGCCTGGACGGCGGTGCCGCCGGTCCGGGTGCCGAGCGCCTGGACGGTGGCGCCGTCCGACGCGGGGTCAGCCGCCTTGACGGCGGAGCCGTCCGACGGCGCGTCACCCGCCACCGCGACGGTCGCGGTCAGCTGCCGGGTGACCGGGTCGTTGGTGGTCGGCAGCGGCGTCTGGGTGCGGCACCGCGCCAGCTCGGGCGTGGTCAGCGCGCAGGCCGGCAGCTGCACCAGGTGCAGCCGGGAGGCCCAACCGCCGCCGTACGCCTGGGCGATGGCCCCGTAGTCGACCGAGACGGCGACCTTGCCCTCGGCCGGGTCGCCGTCCGCCCGGGTCAGCCCGACCAGCAGGCCGTCCACGTTGGCCGTCCGGGCCTTGGCGCGGTCGACGGTCTCCACCCGCACCGCGCCGGGGGTCTTCCCCTCCGCGGGGGCCAGCTTCACCGGCTGGCCGGCCGCCGAACGCGCGGCGCCGCCACCGCCGTTGCCGAGCTGCACCGTGGCGCTGGCCGCGGCGGGCCAGTTCGGGGTGGCGGGCTGGTGCTGCTCGACCGCCCGGCTGCCCTTCGGCTCCGGGGCCGGGGTGGCCGCCGCGGCGGCCGAGGCGTCACGCCCGGTGACCTCCGGGACGGCCGGCAGCGGGTCGGCCTCCCAGAGCTTCCCGTCGTAGCGGTAGGGGCCGACGACGGTGGCGCCGGCCTGGGGGGCCATGAGGGACATTGCGGCGACGACCGTCGTGAGGACGCTCATTCCGCGATAGCCGAGTCGGCCAAACGCCCGTATCGGGCGATTCATCCGATCTGACATGGAGTTCGCTCTCCGTGGTTCTGATGGGGGGGCATTGCGTGGTATTGCCAGGCCACAGGGCGCTTTGCAAGCACTTGACCGGCGGCGGCACGCTATTGCCGGGAGAGGCGGACCGCAATATCCTTCGCTGCCGACCTATCGGGGGGAGACGCAAAGGATTGTGACGATCTGTCACTCCTTCGCCTTCCATAAGGGCATCGAGTGCGCGAATCGGACACAAGAGGGTCCGATACGCACTACTTGGGTGACGCCCTCCCGTTCGGGCGGAAACGATATTTGACCAAAGCTTTGATCTTCTAGGGGAACGTAGTGCACGCAGGTATGGGGAGACCGCCGCGCGGGCGGTCCGGGCGCCGGGCCGTGGCGCTGCTGGCGCTGGCCGGCGCGGTGCTGGCCGGGGCGACGGGGCAGGCGGTGGCCGACGACCGGCCGTTCGCCGTGGCGCCGGGCAACAGCACGCCGCCGGCCGCCGGGCAGCAGGACGGCGCGCCGGACGGTCCGGTGCAGCTGGCCCGGGCGAAGGCGCGGCAGAGCGGGAAGCCGGTGGTAGTGGAGGGGTCGACCACCGAGACCAGCCAGACGGTGGCCAATCCGGACGGGACGCTGACCCGGACCGAGAACGTCCGGCCGGTGCGGGTGAAGAAGGGCGGTGACTGGGCTGCGGTCGACGCCT
>NZ_JBSGET010000228.1:0-8060 GCF_053603035.1 Kitasatospora sp. NPDC004272
GGGCGGGGCGGCGGGCGGCGGCGGGGCGCCGTACGGGGCGGCGGCCGCCCCCTGGTGCCAGGGCGCACCGGGCGCGGGCGGGGTCGGCGGACGGCCGTAGCCGGGCGGGGCGGCGGGCGGCTGCTGGGCCGGGGCGGGCCGCTGGGGCTCCTCGGCGGTCAGCGTGCGGCTGCGCACCCGGTAGAGGCCGGTGTCCAGGTCGTCGGCCTTCTCCAGGGCGACCTGGAGCGGACCCATGAAGCTGTACCGCTGCGCCTCCGCGTACTCGCGGACCATCCCGGCCAGCTCGTTGCCGAGCTGGGTGGAGTAGGGGCTGAGTCGCTCGTGGTCGTGCGGGCTGAGCTCGACGATGAAGTCGTTCGGGACGACCGTGCGGTCCCGGTTCCAGATGGTGGCGTTGTTGTCGCACTCGCGCTGCAGGGCGCCGGCGATCTCCACCGGTTGGACCTCGGACTTGAACACCTTCGCGAAGGTGCCGTTCACGAGACCTTCGAGTCGCTGCTCGAACTTCTTCAGGACTCCCACGGGGCACCCCCTCTCAGGGCGTCGGACGGGCCGGTTCGTCGGCTGGAAAGCGGTACTTCCGTACTGATCGTATCCACGCCCGGCCCTTCCGTACGGTTCCCCGCCTAGGTCGCGCCCGGAGGGGTACCCGCCGGACGGCCCGCTCACTCGTTCGCCCGGCCTCCGGTTGCGGGCCGCCGGGAGCCGTGCAGGGAGGGCCCGGGGAATGGATTCGCAGGTACGGCTCGGGGCGTGCTAATGTTTTCCATGTCGGAAGGGGCGCCCGCAAGGGAGCCGAACGGAAGACCCCGAGAGATGCGGTAAGCTTCTCGACAGGTCGGAAGAAGCGGTAAGCAACTGAAGACAAACACCCATGCGCGGGTGGCGGAATAGGCAGACGCGCTGGATTCAGGTTCCAGTGCCCGAAAGGGCGTGGGGGTTCAACTCCCCCCTCGCGCACAGCGAAGCCCCCCAGATCTTCGGATCTGGGGGGCTTTCTCGTTCTCCGGAACCGGTGCACCGGAACCGGGCCTACCCGGGCCGACCCGGGCGGAACCGGGCCGGTCCGGCTGACGGCCGATCGGCTCAGTGCGCGGGCAGCACCGCGTGCAGGACGAAGCCGCCGTCGGGGGCGGGGGCGGCGGTGAAGGTGCCGCCGAGCAGGGCGGCGCGTTCGCGCAGGCCGATCAGGCCGTGGCCGCCGCCGGGGAGCGGGGCGCCGGCCGGCTCCGGGCCCGGGGGGAGGGCAGGCGGGGGGCCGTTGCGGACCTCGACGTGCAGCCTGCCGCCGCGGGCGGCGACCTTGACGGTGACCGGGGCGCCGGGGGCGTGCTTGCTGATGTTGGTCAGGCCCTCCTGGACGGTGCGGTAGGCGGCCCGCTCGACGGCCTCGGGCCAGGACCGGCGGCCGGGGTCGAGCCGGCTGTTGACGGCCAGCCCGCTGCCCTCGATCAGCCGGGGCAGGTCGGCCAGGGTGGGCTGCGGGGCGAGCGGGGTGCCCGGGACGCCGGCGGCGCGCAGCACGCCGACCATCTGCCGCAGTTCGTCGAGGGTGCGGACGGAGAGCTCGCGGATGGTGCGGGCGCCCTCGCGGGCGGCCGGGTCGGTGCTGGAGACCTGGACCGCCCCGGCCTGGATCGAGATCAGGCTGACCTGGTGCGAGACCACGTCGTGCATCTCGCGGGCCAGCCGGGCCCGTTCGGCGGCGAGCACCTTCTCGGCGAGCAGCCGGCTCTCGCGCTGCCGACCGGCGGTGAGTTCGGTGACGCGTTCGGCGAGCTCGCGGCGGGTGCGGGCGAGCACGCCGAGAGCGGCCGGTCCGGCGCCGAGCATCACCGACTGGATGGCGTACAGCGCGTTGTCCCGGCTGAGTTCGAACAGGTCGGGGTCGAACGGCCAGTGGAAGAACTCGACCAGGGCGAAGGCGGTGGCGCAGGCGACCGGGACGCGGGGCCGGGGCCAGGCGGCGGCCACCGCGTAGACGGCGGTGAGCGGGGCGAGCCAGATCTCGTTGAAGAACGCCCCGGGCAGGGTGAGCAGGGCCACCGGCAGGGGGTGGCGGCGGCGCCACAGCAGGACGACGACGGAGAGCGCGGAGAGGGCCAGCTGCCAGGGCGCGGAGTCCTTGGCGACCAGGGCGGAGTCCATCGCGGCGAGCAGCACCGGGGCGAGCAGGGCGGTGCGCGGGGAGCGCAGCCAGGCCGGGGCGCGGCGGCGGGGCGCGGCGGGCTCCTCGGGGGTCACTCCCCGTCCCGCCGGTCGCGGACCAGCCCGGCGCGGTGGGCGATGACGGCGGCCTGGACCCGGTTGGCGGCGCCGAGCTTGCCCAGGATGGCGCTGATGTGGTCCTTGACGGTGCCGGTGCCGAGGAACAGCCGGTCGGCTATCTCGGCGTTGGACAGGCCCTCGCCGAGCAGCGCCAGCACGTCCAGTTCGCGGCCGGTGAGCCGGCCGGTGAGGGTGGCGGCGGTGGTGTCGGGGCCGCCGCCCTCGACGTAGCCGCTGATCACGGTGCGGGCCACGCTCGGGGAGAGCACGCTGCCGCCGGCCGCGAGCACCCGGACGGCGTGCACCAGCTGTTCGGGGGCGGTGTCCTTGAGCAGGAACCCGGCGGCGCCGGCCCGCAGCGCGGTGCCGATGTGCTCGTCGGTGTCGAAGGTGGTGAGCATCGCGACGGCGGGCGGGTCGGGCAGCGCGCGCAGCCGGCGCAGCACGCTGATGCCGTCCAGGTCGGGCATCCGGACGTCGAGCAGGACCACCTGCGGAACGAGCTGGCGGGTCAGCAGCTCGGCCTGGCCGCCGGAGCAGCCGCCGACCACCTCCAGGTCGGGTGCGGTGCCGACGATCAGGCCGAGCCCGGAACGGACCAGCACCTCGTCGTCCACGATCAGGACCCGGGTCGGCGGCATGTCTCTCCCTGGTGGGGGGCGGGTTCGGGCCCGGGGCGGTCCGGTACCCCCGCCGATCGGCGGGGGTGGGAATCCGCTACCGGATTCACGCAATTCTCATCTCCGCTGGGCAACCATGGAAATCGGGGCGGAGTGCGCGGAACCGCGAGCGGATGCGCCCCTGTGATCGATCGTCTGGAATGGTTGCTGTGTCCACTGTGAAGACGGCTTCCCCGGCCGTGTCCCCCACCAACGGCGAGGGCCCCGGTCCGCTGGCACGGTGGCGGCCGCGGGCCGCCGCGTCGACCGTCTGGTACCTGCGGCTGATGGCCCTGCTCAACCTGGCGGCGGTGCTGTCGGTGCCGTTCCGGGCCGAGGTGCGGCGCCACAACACGGGTGAGTTCTTCACCCCCTACCTGATGACCGCCGGCCTGGTCTCGGTGCTCCTGGCGCTGTTCCTGGCGGTGGCGATGCGCCGGCGCAAGCGGGCGGCGTGGATCTTCAACTTCGGCCTGGCCGGGGTGACGTTCCTGGGCTTCCTGGCCCTGCTGGCCTGGGGCGACCGGTACAAGGACCACGTCTGGAACTACTTCTCGGTGGTGCTGACCGGCCTGTTCCTGGTGGCGCTGCTGGTCTCCCGCAAGGAGTTCACCTCCAAGGGGGACCGCTCCAACCCGGGGACCGCGGCCGCCGCCGCGGTCGGCGGGCTGCTGGTGGGCGGGCTGGTCGGCTCGGCGCTGGTGCAGCTGACCAACGAGGTCTCCGGCGCCGGCTTCGGCACCCGGTTCAGCTACGCGGTGCACCGGATGATCACGCTGACCCCGTCCGAGCGGGTCCGCGACGTGGTGCTGGTGCCGACCTGGGTCAACGCGGCGATCAACGTGATGAGCGCGGTGCTGTTCCTGCTCGTGCTGTACGTGGCGTTCCGCTCGCCGCGCGGCGAGGAGCTGCAGACCGACGAGGACCAGACCCGGCTGCGCGAGCTGCTGGAGAAGCAGGGCGAGCGGGACTCGCTGGGCTACTTCGCGCTGCGCCGGGACAAGGCGGTGGTGTTCTCCCCGTCGGGGAAGGCGGCGATCGCCTACCGGGTGGTCGGCGGCGTCACGCTGGCCTCCGGCGACCCGATCGGCGACCCGGAGGCCTGGCCGGGGGCGATCGACGCCTGGCTGGCGGAGGCCCGCGAGCACGCCTGGGTGCCGGCCGTGATGGGCGCCTCCGAGGAGGCCGGGGTGATCTACGCCCGGCACGGAATGGACGCGCTGGAGCTGGGCGACGAGGCGATCGTCGAGCTGGACGAGTTCTCGCTGGACGGCCGGGCGATGCGGGTGGTCCGGCAGGCGTACAACCGGGTCAAGCGGGCCGGGTACACGGTGCGGATCCGCCGGCACGAGGACATCCCCGAGTGCGAGATGGCCGAGCTGGTGGCCAGGGCCGACCACTGGCGGGACGGCGCGACCGAGCGCGGCTTCTCGATGGCGCTGGGGCGGCTCGGCGACGCGGGCGACGGGCGCTGCGTGATGCTGGAGTGCTTCGACGGGGACGGCGAGCTGCGGGCGCTGCTGAGCTTCGTCCCGTGGGGCCGGCACGGGCTGTCGCTGGACCTGATGCGGCGCGACCGGGACAGCGAGAACGGCCTGATGGAGTTCATGGTGATCGAACTCCTGCAGCGCGCGCCGGAGGTGGAACTGGAACGCGTCTCGCTGAATTTCGCGATGTTCCGGTCGGTTTTCGAGCGCGGTTCGAAGTTGGGCGCCGGTCCGGTGCTGCGGCTCTGGCGTTCGGTGCTGGGATTCTTCTCCCGCTGGTGGCAGATCGAGTCGCTGTACCGGGCGAACGCGAAGTACCGGCCGATCTGGGAACCGCGCTACCTGCTCTTCGAGAAGAGCGGCGAGATTCCCCGGATCGGCATCGCCTCGGCCCGCGCGGAGGGGTTCATCACGGCGCCGAGCATGCCGGCGCTGTTCCGCCGCAGGCACGGGTGAGCGGGCTTCCCGGCCGGGCACGGCAGGGGAAGGGGGGCGGTCCCTCCGCCGGGGGGCGGAGCGGGCCCGGGGTCAGCCCCGGGGACGACCCCGGGAGCGGTACCCGGAGCCGATGCCGCGGGTCGGTTCGGTGCGTAGGGTCGGACACGGGGCGCGGAGGAAGCGGTGACCCGGGTGGGAACGGAATCGACGGGAGAGACGGCTCGTGAAGCAGATCACCCACGCGGGGGGCGTGCGACCGAAGTGGTGGGCGGTATTCCGCCGGGCCGCGGTCGCGGAGTGGGGGGAGCTGTTCGCTTCCGTGAAGGAGCAGCTGCTGCGGCGGAAGTTCGCCGCCGTGCCGCTGGCGACCGCGGCGACCGCGCTGGTGCTGCTGTTCTCGGTGGTGCAGCACCTGCCGGGCGGGGACCGGTTCGTGTCCGACATCGGGGTGGTGAAGGCGGCGCTGCCGCTGGACGTGTCGCTGCTGCGCACCCCGCTGTCGCTGTACGTGCCGGCCCTGGACCTGCCGGTGTGGGGGGCGCTGGCGCAGGTGTTCCTGGTGTTCGGGATCGCCGAGGTGGTGCTGGGGCGGCGGCTGACCCTGGTGGTGGCGTACGTCTGCACCCTGGCGGGCACGCTGTTCGCCCGGATCGGGGTGGCGCTCGGCCCGCACCACGCGCTGGGCTTCCCGCGCTGGGTGGCGCACGTGCGCGACACCGGGCCCTCGGCGGCGGTGGTGGCGCTGGCCGTGGTGGTGGCGCTGCGCTGCCGGGCCTGGTGGACCGGCGGGGCGGTGGTGCTGGCGATGACGGCGGAGGCGCTGGTGCTGCCGAACCTGGCCGGTCTGGAGCACCTGGTGGCGATCAGCGCGGCGGTGCTGATCGCGGTCTGGGTCGAGGTGTTCGGCGACTACTGGCCGCGGGTGCTGACCGGGGTCGGGGCGGCCGCCTCGGTGGCCGCGAAGGGCCGGACCAGGGCGGCGGTCGCGCCGTAGGCCCGCCCTGACCCGGCTCCCGGGGGTTCAGCCGCGCGGCAGCGGCATCTCGAAGTAGACGACCTTGCCGACCGCCTTGCGGGAGGTGCCCCACTTCTCGGCCAGCTTGCTGACCAGGTTGAGGCCGCGGCCGCGCTCGGACATCGACTCGGCGGGCTCCAGCGAGGGCAGGTTGTGGTTGTCGTCGCTGACCTCGACCAGCAGCTTGTCGACCCGGATCAGCTGGAGCTGCACCTCGGCCCGGGCCACCCGGACCGCGTTGGTGACCAGCTCGGAGACCAGCAGCTCGACGGTCTCGGCGAGGGCGTCGAGCTGCCAGGTGGCGAGCTGGTCGCGCACCAGCCGGCGGGCCCGGCCGACCTCCAGCTCGGTGACGCCGAGCTGCCAGGTGGCGACCTCGGTCGGCGGGACGCCGTCGAAGCGGGCCACCAGCAGCGCGATGTCGTCCTGCCGGTCGTCCGAGTGCAGGGTGTTCAGCACGGTGTCGCAGGCCTCGTCCGGGGTCTGCTTGGGGTCGATCAGGTTGCCGCAGAGCGCCGCCAGGCCCTCCCCTATGTCGCCGCCGCGGACCTCGACCAGGCCGTCGGTGCACAGCACCAGCATCGAGCCGTCCGAGACGTCGATCTTCTTGGTCTGGAACGGCACCCCGCCGACGCCGATCGGCGCGCCGGAGGGCAGCTCCAGCAGTTCGCCGCGGCCGTCGGGGTGCACCAGGACCGGCGGGACGTGGCCGGCCGAGGCGAGCTCGCAGGTGCGGTTGATCGGGTCGTAGACGGCGTACAGGCAGGTCGCCAGGTGGTCGTCGCCGAGCTTGTGGGCCAGGTTGTCGAGGTGGCGCAGCAGCTGGCCGGGCGGCAGGTCGAGGGCGGCCAGGGTCTGCATGGCGGTGCGGAAGCGGCCCATCGCGGCGGCCGAGTGCAGGCCGTGGCCCATCACGTCGCCGACCACCAGGGCGACCCGGCTGCCGGGCAGCTGGATGGCGTCGAACCAGTCGCCGCCGACCTCGGCCTTGCGGTCGCCCGGCATGTAGCGGTGGGCGACCTGCACGCCGGGGATCCGCGGCGGCCGGGTCGGGATCATCGAGCGCTGCAGGGTGGTGGCGACCTTGGACTCGGCGCGGTGCAGCCGGGCGTTGTCCAGCGAGAGCGCGGCCCGGGCGGCGATCTCCTTGAGGGTGTCGGCGTCGGAGCGGGTGAACGGCGCCCGGTCGGAGAGCCGCAGCAGCTTGAGGATGCCCAGCACGGCGCCCCGGGCGGACAGCGGCAGCACCAGCATCGAGCGGCCGACCACGGCGGGCTCCAGCTCGGGGCCGCCGAGCGAGGCGGCGTAGTCGACCGCGACGTCCGCCGAGATCAGCGGCACCAGCACCGGCTGGTTCTCCTGCAGGGCCAGGCCGGGCGGGGTGGAGCGCGGCATGGCGAGCAGCGAGCCCTCGTCCAGGACGTGGTTCCAGCGCTGCGAGGAGGCGTTGAAGGTGCGGGCGACCCGGCGCAGCATGGTGGCGTCGTCGGGGGAGCCGACCGGCAGCTCGGCGTCCGAGATCAGGCTGTCGAGCAGGTCGACGCAGGCGAAGTCGGCGACCCGGGGGACCAGCACCTCGCACAGTTCGCGGGCGGTGGTGTCCAGGTCCAGGGTGGTGCCGACCTGGCTGCCGACCGAGGCGAGCAGCGCGAGGTCGCCGTCGTCGGGCAGCCCGCGGACCACCTCCACGCCGGTGTCGGAGCCGGGGGCGGGGTCGGCGGTCCGGCTCGGCGGGACGGCGACGGGGGAGGCGGGGGCGGTGGTCGGTTCGGGGGCGGCGGCGGGGTCGATGGCGGGGACTCCCGGGGTCGGGCCGTGGGCGGCGGCGTCGCGCGGTGCGGGGACGGAGCTGCCGGGCCGCGGGTCCACCGGCCCGGCAGGCGGTATCCGTACCCCGGGGCGGGCCGGGGCACCCGCGCCCGGCGGCGGTCCGTCCGCGCGGCGGGCGGCGCGCTGCTGCGGGGTGGGGTAGCGGCGGCCGAGGCCGGCGGCGATCCGGGCGGTGCCGCCGCCCTCCGGGGAGGACTGGTAGGGCACCACCGGCAGCCGGGTCGCGGCGTCCACCCGCAGGGCGGGCGGGCCGGCCTGGGCGAGGGCGTCCAGCAGTCGGCGGCGGCGCTCCTCGGAGCCCGGCGGGAGCAGCGCGGCGAGCGCCTCGGCGGCGGCCGGGCCGGGCGGGGCGAAGGCGGC
>NZ_JBSGET010000229.1:0-7951 GCF_053603035.1 Kitasatospora sp. NPDC004272
GACGGGCGCGGGCGCGGCGGCGGCCGGGGCCGCCTCGACCGGGGTCGGGACGGCGGCGTTCTCGACCGTCGCGGCCGAGCCGCCCCGGCGGTTGCGGTTGCGGCGGCGCGGGCTGCGGCCCTCCACCGGGGCGGCGGCGGGGCCGTTGCCCGGGGCGGTCTGCGGCTGCTCGACCGTCTGGGTCTCGGGCGCCACCGCGGCGGCGGTGCTGCCGCCGCGGGTGCGGCGGCGCTCGCGGGAGCGGCGGGCCGGGCGCTCGGCGGGCGCCGGGGTCTCGGGGGCGGCGCCCCGTCCGCCGCGGGCGTCACGGGAGTCGCGCCCCTCGCGGGAGTCGCGGGCGTCCCGGCCGCCGCGACCGCGGGCACCGCGGCCGCCGGTCTCGCCGAGGTCCTCGACCTCTTCGGCGGCCAGGCCGGCCCGGGTGCGCTCGGAGCGGGGCAGGACGCCCTTGGTGCCGGGGGCGATGCGCAGCAGCTCGTAGAGGTGCGGCGAGCTGGAGTAGGTCTCCTCCGGGTCGTTGAACGGGAGGTCCAGCGCCTTGTTGATCAGCTGCCAGCGCGGGATGTCGTCCCAGTCGACCAGGGTGACGGCGGTGCCCGAGGCGCCGGCCCGGCCGGTGCGGCCGATCCGGTGCAGGTAGGTCTTCTCGTCGTCGGTGCACTGGTAGTTGATGACGTGCGTGACGCCCTCGACGTCGATGCCGCGGGCGGCGACGTCGGTGCAGACCAGGACGTCGACCTTGCCGTTGCGGAAGGCGCGCAGCGCCTGCTCGCGGGCGCCCTGGCCGAGGTCGCCGTGCACCGCGCCGGCCGCGAAACCGCGCTTGGTGAGCTGCTCGGCGACGTCGGCGGTGGTGCGCTTGGTCCGGCAGAAGATCATCGCCAGGCCGCGGCCGTCGGCCTGCAGGATCCGGGAGACCATCTCGACCTTGTCGAGCGAGTGCGCACGGAAGATGTGCTGCTCGATGTTGGCGACGGTGGTGCCGGTGTCGTCCGGGGCGGCGGCGCGGATGTGGGTGGGCTGGCTCATGTACCGGCGGGCCAGCGAGATGACCTGGCCGGGCATGGTGGCCGAGAAGAGCAGGGTCTGCCGCTTGGCGGGCAGCATGGTGATGATCTTCTCGACGTCCGGCAGGAAGCCGAGGTCGAGCATCTCGTCGGCCTCGTCCAGGACCAGCGCGCGGACCTTGGACAGGTCGAGCTTGCGCTGCCCGGCCAGGTCGAGCAGGCGGCCGGGGGTGCCGACCACGATGTCCACGCCCTTCTTCAGGGCCTCGACCTGCGGTTCGTACGCGCGGCCGCCGTAGACGGCCAGCACGCGCACGTCGCGGACCTTGCCGGCGGTCTGCAGGTCGTTGGTGACCTGGGTGCAGAGCTCGCGGGTGGGGACGACGATGAGCGCCTGCGGGCCCTCGGAGAGCTGCTCGGCGGTGGCCCGGCCGGCGGCGACGTCGGCCTTGACCACGACCCGCTCGATCAGCGGGAGACCGAAGCCGAGGGTCTTGCCGGTGCCGGTCTTGGCCTGGCCGATGACGTCGTGGCCGGTCATCGCGACCGGCAGGGTCATCTCCTGGATCGGGAAGGGGTGGACGATGCCGACGGCCTCCAGGGCCTCGGCGGTCTCCGCGAGGATCCCGAGATCGCGGAAGGTCGACTTGGTGGGTTCGGCGGTGGTGGACAGGGTGCTGCCTCTTCCGTGTGGAGGGCCGAGCCCGAACGCGTCCTGCCTGCCCGGGCAGCCCCGTGCGGGGCGCGTCGGGCGGGCGGCGCGGGGGAGGGCGTCCCGTTGACGGGGTCGTGCGGCGCGCTGTCGGCGCGGTCCGCGGCGGCCCTCGCTCGGCCTGATGCGGTGCCTGGGCCCGAGGCTCGGGCCAGGTCGGAGCCGATCGGGTCTCCGACCGGGCATCCGCGTACGTGAGCGCCGGGTGCTGCACCGGGCGGCTGAAACGCCACCGGGCACGACTGCGCGGCCTGCCGTTGGAAGGACGAGCCGCGCCGGTCTACACCTGGCCTCACCACCTACCATACAGTCAAGCGACGACTCGAACACGTGACGGTCGCTACTCCGGTCGGCCCCGCCCGGGTTGCGGGGGCTCCGGGAGCGCCCCGCGGGCCCCGCGGCGCGCACTAGAGTCGGTGCCATGGAGACTCCGGAACCCGCTGACGAGCCCACCGACTCGATCGGCCCCTGGGCGGCCCGGGCCGCCGACCCGCAGTACCGGGCGGCCGTGCTGGACCTGCTCGGCGCCCTCGCGTACGGCGAGCTGAGCGCCTTCGAGCGGCTGGCCGAGGACGCCAAGTTCGCGCCCGGCATCGCGGAGAAGGCCGCGCTGGCCCGGATGGCCTCCGCCGAGTACCAGCACTTCCAGCTGCTGCACGACCGGCTGGCCGAGGTCGGCGCCGACCCGGTCGCGGTGATGGAGCCGTTCGTCGAGCCGCTGGAGAACTTCCACCGGATGACCGCCCCGTCCGACTGGCTGGAGGGCCTGGTCAAGGCGTACGTCGGCGACGCGATCGCCACCGACTTCTACCGCGAGGTGGCCGTCCGGCTCGACGACGACACCCGGGACCTGGTGCTGCGGGTGATGTCGGACACGGGGCACGCCGGGTTCGCGGTCGAGCGGGTGCGGCAGGCGATCGCCGAGGACCCGCGGGTCGGCGGGCGGCTCGCGCTGTGGGGGCGGCGGCTGATGGGCGAGGCGCTCAGCCAGGCGCAGCGGGTGGTCGCCGAGCGCGACGCGCTGTCCAACCTGCTGGTCGGCGGGGCCGAGGTGCGCGGCTTCGACCTGGTCGAGGTCGGCAAGATGTTCAACCGGATCACCGAGACCCACACCAAGCGGATGGCCGCGCTGGGCCTGGCCTCCTGAGGCTCAGACCTGGCGGTGCCGGCCGCCGCGCCCGGGCTTCAGGTCCGGGCGGGCCGGCACCGACACCATCAGGACCGACGCCGCGGCGGAGATCGCCAGCTGGACCAGCGGCGCGTGCCCGTCCATCACGTAGTGGCTGATCCGGCCGGCGCCCACCGCGGCGACCAGCGCCGTGCCGATCGGCAGCGCGCGCGGCCCCGGGTACAGGTCCGGTCGGACCAGCAGGGCGCCGATCCCGACGGCGAGTCCGATCAGGACGGACGTGATCGTCTCCCACACGGCTGCCTCCCGGGACCTGCGACGCTGCGGCAGCAGTCCGCCTACCCGCCCGGGGCCGCCGGTACGCACAGCACGGCGCCCCGTCCCCCCGGGCGGGGGAACGGGGCGCCGCGACGCGTGCTGCGCTCAGAGCGTGCCGAAACCGACCTTGCGGACGGACGGCTCGCCGATCTCGACGTACGCGAGGCGCTCGGCCGGAACCAGCACCCGGCGACCGTGCTCGTCGACCAGGGTGAACAGCTTCGAGGTGCCGTCCAGGGCCTTGGCGACCGCGTCCGCGACCTCTTCGGCAGATTGCGCGCTCTCCAGGACGATCTCCCGGTTCGCGTTCTGCACGCCGATCTTGACCTCCACGGCTTCCGTCCCTCCGGTAGCTGGCCGCGCGCGCCCCGACCGCGGATCGCGGTGGGCGCGCCGTACGGGCATCACCTTAAGGCAGTGACCCGGCCGGTAGGCGAAGGTCGGGGGCCGGTCCGCTCAGGGCCGAATCCCGGTTCAGTCCGCCGGGTCGGCCGAACCCTCCTGCGCGGGGTGCATCGGGAAGCCCTTCAGACCGCGCCAGGCCAGGCTGGCGACCAGCCGGACGGCCTCGTCGCGCGGGATGTCGCCGTCCTGGGTGAGCCAGTACCGGGCGGTGATCTGGGCCAGGCCGCAGACGCCGACCGCGAGCAGCTTGGCCTCGGCCTCGGGCAGGTCGGTGTCCTCGGCGATCACCTTGGAGACCAGGGTGGCGCTCAGGTCGGTGGCCCGGTCGACCCGCTCGCGCACCGCCGGGTCGTTGGTCAGGTCCGACTCGAAGACCAGCCGGAACGCGCCCGACTCGCCGGAGACGTAGTGGAAGTACGCCTCCATGGTGGCGGCGACGCGCTGCTTGTTGTCGGTGGTCGCCTCCAGCGCGGCCCGGGTGCCGTCGACCAGGGCGTCGCAGTGCTTGTCGAGCAGCGCGAGGTAGAGCTCCAGCTTGCCCGGGAAGTGCTGGTACAGCACCGGCTTGCTGACGCCGGCCCGCTCGGCGATGTCGTCCATGGCGGCGGCGTGGTAGCCCTGGGCGACGAACACCTCCTGGGCGGCTCCGAGCAGTTGTTCACGGCGGGCGCTTCGCGGCAGGCGGGCACCGCGCGGACGCTCCTGCGCCTCCTGGATGGCCGTCACGGCGCTCCTCACTTCACGGTCTGCGGTGGACTGGCGGGGTGATTGATTCTACTTTTCGGTAACCCGCTCGTGCGCGGGTGAAGCCGAGTAAAGCGCACAACCGCCCTTGTCGGGACCCCACAATACGACCCGGACCCCCGCTGTCCACGGGTCGAGACGGGCTCGTGACGGGGAAGTGCGGCCCCGTGACCGGCCATGGCGGTCCGCCGCCCGCTCACTACCATCGTGCTCCATGAGCGCCTCCCAGCACCCCCTCGCCGCCCTGGAGCCGCACCGCACCGTCGAGGTGCCCGGCGCGGCCCTGGCCGTCAGCCGACACTCCGAACCCCGCGACGGCCTGCCGCCGGCCCTGTTCGTGCACGGTCTCGGCGGGTCCGCCGACAACTGGCTCGAACTGCTCGACCTGCTCGCCGACGACGTCGACGGCGAGGCCGTCGACCTGCCCGGCTTCGGCCACTCCGCCCCGCCGCTGGACGGCAACCTGTCCGTCTCCGGGCACGTCCGCGCGGTCATCGGGTACCTGGAGGAGAGCGGCCGCGGGCCGGTCCACCTGTTCGGCAACTCGCTCGGCGGCGCGGTCGCCGTCCGGCTCGCCGCGCTCCGCCCCGACCTGGTGCGCAGCCTCACCCTGATCTCCCCGGCGCTGCCCGAGCTGCCCCCGCAGCGCACCGCCTGGTCCACCGGGCTGCTGGCCGTGCCCGGCGTCGCCGAGCTGATCCGCCGCCGCGGCCCGGCCGCCGACCCGGAGACCGCCACCGCCGACCTGCTCGGCCTGGTCTACGCCGACCCCGCCGGCATCCCCGCCCACCGCCGGGCCCGCGCGGTCGCCGAGTACCGCCGCCGGGCCGCGCTCCCGTACGCCCTGGGCGTGCTGGCCGGGTCCGCGCGCGGGATCGTCACCGCCTACACCGAGCGCGGCGAGCAGTCGTTGTGGCGGCAGGCCGAGCAGGTTGCCGCGCCGGTGCTGCTGGTCTACGGGCTCAAGGACAAGCTGGTCTCCTACCGCTCCGCCCGGCGGGCCTGCGCCGCGTTCCGGGACGCCCGGCTGCTGGTGCTGCCCGACTCCGGGCACGTGGCGATGCTGGAGCACCCCGAGCCGGTCGCCCGCGCGGTGCGGGAACTGCTCGCCGAGGCCGACCGGCTCGGCTGAGCCCGGCGCACGCGGGGCGCACGGGGGACGAAGGCCGAAAACGGAGCGGGGACGCGCGAGGTCACGGGCGTTCACTCGATTGTGTGGCAAGCCGGGCCGGGCCCCTAGGGGGCTCGGCCCGGCGCTCTACCGTCGTGTTGTCGGACCGAACAGGTGTGGGGGGCGAGACGGCGAGGACGGCGGCCGCGGGGAGCGGACGCCGGCCGGGCGACCGTCGAGCACGGACGCACTCCCCTGTGTCGTAGGGCCGTGAACCCAGTGGAACGCTCTGGAGGCGTCGTGCGCATCGCTCTGCTCACCGAGGGCACCCTCACCAACGCGCAGCGTGGCGAAGGTGGTTGGTGCGGCCGTCTGGTCGACGGCCTGCCCGAGCACGAGTTCCGGCTCTACCGGCTGCTGCCCGCCGACCGCCCCGCCCCGCCCACCGGCGTCCGCGGCCTGCACGGCGTCCACGAACTGCCCATGTGGGGCCGCCGCCCCGGCGGGCGCGGGCCGACCGCGCTGCGCCGCCGGGCGTACGCCAGGGCGTACGGGGAACTGGTCCGCGCCCTGGTGATGCCCGGCGAGCGGGCCGGGTTCGGGCCCGCGCTGTACCGGCTCGCCGAACTCGGGCGGGAGGACGAGGCGCTGCCCGCGTTCCTCGCCTCCGGCCACGCCCACCGGGTGCTGGAGCGGGTCTGGCGGACGCCCGGCGCCGACACCGCCGGCGGCCAGCCGCTGGTCTGCGACGTGCTGGTCGCCGCCGACCTGCTGGAGCAGTGCCTGCGGCCGCTGTCCGCGCCCTGGTACGGCACCGGGGCGGCCGGGCTCGGCGGCGCCGACCTGTGCCACGTGGTCGGCGGCGGACCGGCCGCGCTGCCCGCGCTGGTCGCCCGCGAGCTGCACGGCGTCCCGTTCGTGGTCACCGAGCACGGCCTGCACCTGCGCGAGCAGTACCGCGGCTACCGCAGCGCCCCCTACCGCTGGCCGGTGCGCGCCCTGCTGCTGTCCTTCTTCCGGCAGCTCACCGAGGAGACCTACCGGCGGGCCGCCGTGCTCACCCCCGGCAGCGAGTACGACCGGCAGTGGCAGCAGCGCTGCGGCGGCGACCTCGCCCGCACCCGGATCGTCCACGAGGGCACCACCGCCACCGGACGGCCCGCCGCCGGGAAGGAACCCGAGGCGCCCACCCTGGTCTGGGCCGGCGCGCTGGAACCCGGCCGCGACCCCGAACTGGCGCTGCACGCCTTCGCCCGGGTCCGCGCCGAACTGCCCGCCGCCAGACTGCGGGTGTACGGCGAGGAGGGCGCCCCCGGCTACCTCGCGCACTGCCGGGCGATCGCCGGACGGCTCGGCGTCGCGGACGCCGTCGAGTTCGCCGGCCGGCCCGACGGCTCGGCCGCGGCCTGGGAGTCCGGCAGCGTCGTGGTGTTCAGCGCGCTCGCCCAGCGCAGCCCCCGACTGCTCGCCGACGCCATGCTCAGCGGCCGGGCCGTGGTCGCCACCGAGGTCGGCGTCACCCGCGAGGTGCTCGGCCCCACCGGCCTGCTGGTGCCCCCGCGCAGCCCGCGCGCCCTCGCCACCGCCTGCCTCGCCCTGCTCACCGACCACGAGCGCCGCTCCCGGCTCGGCCTGGCCGGCCGGCTGCGGGCGCAGGAACGCTTCGCCGTGGAACCCGTGGTCGGCGCGTTCCGCGAGATCTACCTCGACCTGGTCTCCCGCTACCCGGCCTTCCCGGCCCGCCCCGGCACCCAGGCCCGGCCGTTCGCCCGCCCCGCCGAGTACTGGGTGGCCGGCGGCACGACCCCGGCGCCGACCGAGAAGGCCCCCAGGGCCGCCGGGCCCGCCCTCGCGGAGGCGCTGTGACCGGCGCTCCCATGACCGGCACCCCCGCGACCGGCGCTCCGGCCGACCCCGTCCGCGAACTCCTCGACGCCAACCGGGACCTGTGCGAACAGGCGGTCGACCCGCTGGAGATCGCCGCCGCCCTGGAGGACTCCGGCCTGGCCGCCGACGGCGCCGCCCGCTACCGGCACGCCGACGTGTTCGGCCTCGCCGAGGAGCTGTACGCCCGCGTCCCGCGCCGTCCGCCCACCCGCGAGCCGCTGCCACCCGCCGAACCCCGGCGCACCCTCCCGCTCGCCGCCCTGCGCGGCGCCGCCACCCACCTGCTGCCCCTGCTCCCCGCCACGACACCCGGCGGCCTGCCCGGCGGCGCGCTCGCCCTGCTGCTCGGCGCGGGCGCGGGCCTGCTGACGGCCCGGCGGGACCGGGACCGGGAGGACCGGGGCAAGGAGGACCGGGATCCGGGCGGCTGGGACCCGGGCGGCTGGGATCCGGACGGTCGTGACCCGGGCGGGCGTGATCCGGACGCCCCGGGGACGGAGCGCGGGGAGCGGACGGCGGACGGCCGGGCGTCCGGGCGGGGCCCGTTCCCCTGGGCCGCGCCCGCCCAGGGGGCCGGCACCGGCCTGCTGCTGGCGCTGCTCGCGGCCAGCGCCCCGAGCGCGGCGCTGGCCGCCGCG
>NZ_JBSGET010000230.1:0-7899 GCF_053603035.1 Kitasatospora sp. NPDC004272
TGGCGGCGATCTTCGCGGACACCCGACCGCGAAGATCACAGCCACTGGATCACGCCACGCAGTTGATCAATTACCCCACACTTTCTCAGGCGGCGGAACGGTGCGTGCCGAGGACCGGGTCCACGCCGTGTTCGGTGGCGAGGCGCTGGAGGTCCTCCAGCTCGGACTGCTCGACCTCGGCCAGGAACTCGTCCCCGGACTCGATCGCGCGGTGCAGATCCTGCTCGGCGTTCTTGATCCGCTGAAGGATTCCGGCGGTGAAGGCGTCCATACGGGCCCCCTTTGCTGTGTCGGACGGGCTCGGTCCGAGCAGCCCCCCGGCTCGGGACCCGACAAACCCCGGCGGGCACCTCGGACCGGATGCAGGTTCCGGTCGGGCGCTCGTGCGGCACTGGAGCCGCGACCCGGTGGCTTTCCGTCCCAGGCCGGTGCGGATGGGGCACTCGGCGGGTGGTGGTGGCCGCGACGCGCCACGGGGCGACGGCATCACGGTGTGCAGGTGTCCTCCCCACCCCCACTCCATGGAAACCTCCAACTCACGGAAAAGTTGCCCGAGTCACAGTCCAAACAGGTAGCGGGCGCTCCGTTTTCGCGGACGGCGCACCGGACTTACGACTGCTTTACCGCGCGACCAGGCAGGATGGAGGCACCGTCGGATCCGCCTGCCCGGATCCGCGCCCGGCGCACCAACGGCCCGCACGGGCGAGCACGGCCAGGGCCGCTCCAGCAGAAGGGACAACCACCGTGCGGGTACTCGTCGTGGAGGACGAGCAGCTGCTCGCCGAGGCCGTCGCCACCGGACTGCGCCGGGAGGCCATGGCGGTCGACGTGGTCTACGACGGGGAGGCCGCGCTGCAGCGGATCGCCGTGAACGACTACGACGTGGTGGTGCTCGACCGGGACCTCCCCCTCGTCCACGGCGACGACGTCTGCCGCCGGGTGGTCGAGCAGGGCCTCGCCACCCGGGTGATCATGCTGACCGCCTCCGGCGACATCAGCGACCGGGTCGAGGGCCTGGAGATCGGCGCCGACGACTACCTCCCCAAGCCGTTCGCCTTCAGCGAACTCGTCGCCCGGGTCCGCGCCCTGGGCCGCCGCGCCACCGTCCCGCTGCCCCCCGTGCTGGAGCGCGCCGGGATCAGCCTGGACCCCGGCCGCCGCGAGGTCATCCGGGACGGCAAGCCCGTCCAGCTCGCCCCCAAGGAGTTCGCCGTCCTGGAGGTCCTGATGCGGGCCGGCGGCGCCGTGGTCTCCGCCGAGCAACTGCTGGAGAAGGCCTGGGACGAGCACACCGACCCGTTCACCAACGTGGTCCGGGTCACCGTGATGACCCTGCGCCGCAAGCTCGGGGACCCGCCGGTGATCGTCACCGTGCCCGGCTCCGGCTACCGGGTGTGACCCGCACCCCCGAAACACCCGCCAGCTGAGAGGACTTCCGGCCATGACCACCCCGCCACTCCCCGGCGGGGCCCCCGGCACGCCCGCCCCGGGCCCGGACCAGGTGCCCCCGCGACCGACGCACCCCCCGCGCCGCTCCGACCGCGACCGCGCCGACGACACCTACCACCCCGGCGACGGCCTGTTCGCCTGGCTGTCGCTGCGCCCCACCATCCGGATCCGGCTCACCCTGCTCTACGGCGGGATGTTCCTGATGGCGGGCGTGGTCCTGCTGCTGCTGATGTACTACTTCGTCCGCTCCGCCTTCGACCAGGCCCAGCTGCCGCACCTCACCCTGGGCCGCGGCGTGGCGATCACCGTCAACGGCGAGACGATCAGCGACCAGAGCTCCCTGGACCAGGCGATGAACGCCCTGCAGGAGGGGAACAGCAACCAGGCCCTGTCCACCCTGCTGCGCCGCGCCCTGACCGCCCTGGTCTTCCTGGCCGTGATCGCCTTCGCGGTGGGCTACGCGATGGCCGGCCGGGTGCTCCACCCGCTCGGCCGGATCACCCGCACCGCCCGCGAGGTGGCCGGCAGCGACCTGCACCGCCGGATCGACCTGGACGGCCCGGACGACGAGCTCAAGGAACTCGCCGACACCTTCGACGAGATGCTGGAGCGGCTGGACCGCGCCTTCGATTCGCAGCGCCGCTTCGTCGCCAACGCCTCGCACGAGCTGCGCACCCCGCTGGCGATCAACCGGACCCTGCTGGAGGTCCAACTGGCCGACCCGGAGGTCTCGCCCGACCTGCAGCAGCTCGGCAAGACCCTGCTGGCCACCAACGAGCGCAGCGAGCAGCTGGTCGAGGGCCTGCTGCTGCTGGCCCGGAGCGAGAACGAGCTCACCGAGCGCCGCCCGGTCGACCTCGCCGAGGTCGCCCAGCGCGCCATGGAGCAGACCAGGCCGGAGGCCGCCAACCGCGAGGTCGAGCTGCGCGCCGAGCTGGCGCCCGCCCCGGCGAACGGCAACGGCGTGCTGCTGGAGCGGATCGCGCTCAACCTGCTGCAGAACGGCACCCGCTACAACGGCCCCGGCGGCTGGGTGGAGATCACCACCTCGGCGGTCCGCGGCGGTGGCGGCGAGCTGGTGGTGAGCAACACCGGCCCGGTCGTCCCCGGCTACGAGCTGGAGCACATCTTCGAGCCGTTCCGGCGGCTCAAGAGCACCGACCGCACCCGCAGCGACAAGGGCGTCGGGCTCGGCCTGTCCATCGTCCGCTCCGTGGTGCGCGCCCACGGGGGCACCATCGAGGCCACTGCCCGCCCCGGAGGCGGCCTGCGGGTGCGGGTGCGCATCCCGTAGCCGCCGGACCGCCCCCGGCCCCGCGGTGCCCCCGTCCAGGCGATCCGGCCCCGTGGGACTTCCCCCGGCCGCCCCTGCCCAGCCGTGTCGGAACGACATAAGCGCTGGACAGGGGCGGCTTGTCTTTTGCGGCCGCGACAACTTACGGTGTCGTAACCTACGCAGCCGTAGGTCAGCCCGTCCCACTCGCAGGAGCAACGCCGTGACCATCGCCCCCGTGCAGCGACCCGCCACGACCGCCTGGACCGACGCCAGGCTGATCCTCGCGCTGGAGGAGGTCGTGGAGACCGAGCTGAACCGCCACCTCAAGGTGGCCAAGGAGTGGATGCCGCACGAGTTCGTGCCGTGGAGCCAGGGGCGGGACTTCGACGGCGTGCTCGGCGGCGAGGCGTGGTCGCTGGAGCAGTCCAAGGTCACCCCGCTGGGCCGGATCTCCCTGGTGGTCAACCTGCTCACCGAGGACAACCTCCCGAGCTACCACCACGAGATCGCCAGCATGTTCGGCCGCGAGGGCGCCTGGGGCACCTGGGTGCACCGCTGGACCGCCGAGGAGGGCCGGCACGGGATAGCGATCCGCGACTACCTGCTGGCCACCCGCGCCGTCGACCCGGTCGAGCTGGAGCGGGCCCGGATGGCGCACATGTCCGAGGGCTTCGAGTCGGACAACGCGCACAGCATGCTGCAGTCCGTCGCCTACGTCGCCTTCCAGGAGCTGGCCACCCGGATCGCCCACCGCAACACCGGCCACCACTCCGGCGACCCGCTCTGCGACCAGCTGCTGGCCAAGATCGCCAACGACGAGAACCTGCACATGGTCTTCTACCGGAACCTGCTCAAGGCCGCCCTCGAACTCGCCCCCGACCAGGCCATGCGCGCCATCGCCGACGTGGTGATCAACTTCCGGATGCCCGGCCACGGCATGCCCGGCTTCGAGCGCTCGGCCGCCCAGATCGCCATCGGCGGCATCTACAACCTGCGGATCCACCACGACGACGTGCTGCAGCCCGTGCTGCGCCACCTGAAGGTCATGGAGGTCTCCGGCCTCGGCCCGGTCGGCCAGCACGCCCAGGACGAGCTGGGGGCCTTCCTGGCCGGTCTGGACGCCCAGGCGACCCGCTTCGACGAGCGCCAGGCCGCCCTGCTCGCCCGCCGCGCCGCCGCGGCCGCCGCCAGGGGCTGACCGCCGGACCCGGACCCGGATCCTCCACTCCCGACCCCGGCCGCCGACGGGCGGCCGGGGCGCTCGGACGTACCGGAGGGTATGCGGACAATTCGACGGCGCGGGCCGGCGCCGAAAGGCCCGCTTTGGCGGCAAAAGCCCAGTGTCGCGCCCAATGTGACGAACCTCACACCTGTCCGGAAGGCTTCCCCTCCTCCCTCGATCGGGTGATCACTCGTTCGGGCGAGGCCGTCGCGCTGGGTGATCACGGGGTTCGGGTCTCGCGCCCCCGGCGGATCGCCAAGGGCCCTCTGCCGCCGCCGAGTTGCCGCCCCCGGTGCTGCCGGTCGGCCACGGACCGTGATGATCTACGAGTTCCGGTTCGAACCGCTTCACCCGTACGGTGGACGGTGTTCGGCCCCTGTTCGATCATTCCAACGGGCCCTTGTCCGGATGTCGATTGAGTAACGGGGCTTGAAGTAAGGCACAATCTCGGCCTCGGGTCGGGCACAAGACCGGCCCCCCAGGCGTTACGTGCGCTGGAGACACCCGCACACACCCAAAGGGGGAGAGCGAAACTATGGCAACGGACTACGACACCCCACGCAAGACCGATGACGACCTCAACGAGGACAGCATCGAGGAACTCAAGGCCCGTCGGAACGAGAAGGCGTCCAGCTCCGTCGACGTCGACGAGTACGACGCCAACGAGGGACTGGAGCTTCCGGGCGCCGATCTCTCGAACGAGGAACTCTCGGTTCGAGTGCTGCCCCGCCAGGCCGACGAGTTCACCTGCATGAGCTGCTTCCTGGTGCACCACCGGAGCCAGCTCTACAGCGAGAAGAACGGCCAGCCGATCTGCCGGGACTGCGGCGCCTGAAAACGGAGCGGCACTGGCCCGGGCGGGCGAGACCCCTCAGCCGGCCCGGTACGCCGCCCCGTCCGGCCCTGAGCAGCAGGGCCGGAGGCAGTAGTAGCGACCGTCCCGAGCGGTCGCACCCGGCAGGACGCGAGCCGCGCGCCTGCCCACGCAGGGCTCGCAGACAGACCGAAAGGGACGGCCCCACCCTCGGGTGGGGCCGTCCCTTTCGGTGTGCTCCGGCCGCTCCACGGGCCCCGGGGCGCGCCCGGACCCCCGGGCGGCTCCCGGGCGCCCCGGGCCGCGTACCTTTCAGCGGCTCCGCTCGGCGCCCCGCGCGGACGCGGCGGCCCCGGCCAGCGCGTCCGCCAGCTTCTGCGGCGAACGGGTCGACAGGTACAGGTACGGGGTCGGGTCGGCCGGGTCGGTCACCTCGACCTTCAGCGCCGTCGGCACGTAGCTGCGCAGCAGCATGAACGCCCGCGGATCGGCCTTCACCGAGCGCCAGGCCACCGCCTCCTTCGGGTTCAGCACCTCGGCCGCGCCCAGCGCGCTCACCGGGATCCGGGCCGGTCCGGCCACCAGCGAGCCCTGCACCACCCGGATCCGCGCCGACCCGTAGCTGCTCAGGGCGGCGGCACCCGCGACCACCCCCACCACCAGCCCGACCAGTGCGCCCGCCCCGCTGAACCGGAGCAGGATCAGCGCGAGCGAGAGCCCGAGCGCCACGGGCAGCAGCCACCAGGACCGCGGGACGGTGAGACGTTCCTCGTACATGCCCTCCATTGTGGGCGCTCCCCACACCGCGGCGGCCCCCCGGGGGCCGTTTCCCGGGCCGGATCCGTGCCTGTCCCGGAAACCTACCGACAGGTAGGGTCGGCGCCGTGAACGGACCCAGCACCCCCACCACCCCGCCCGCGGACGCCGTCCTCCCCGACCGCTCCCCGCTGGCCCCCGCGCCCGGCACCCTCATCGGCTCCCACTACGACGAGTGCTTCGGCTGCGGCCCGCAGCACCCCCAGGGCCTCCAGCTCACCGCCGTCGCGGGCGAACACCTGGACGTCACCGCGCAGTTCACCGTCAAGGCGGCCCACCAGGGCGGCCCCGGCCTGGCCCACGGCGGCATCCTGGTCAGCGCCCTGGACGAGACCCTCGGCACGCTCAACTGGCTGCTCGGCGCCCCCGCCGTCACCGGCCGGCTGGAGACCGACTTCGTCCGCCCCGTCCCCGTCGACTCCGTGCTGCACATCCACGCCCGGGTGACGGGCGTGCAGGGCCGCAAGGTCTACAGCGCCGCCGAGGGCCGCATCGGCGGCCCCGGAGGACCGGTCGCCATCCGGGCACAGGCGCTCTTCATCCAGGTGAAGCTGGAACACTTCACCACGCACGGTCGTCCAGAGGACGTGCAGAAGGTCCTGGACGACCCGGACCAGATCAAACGCGCCCGAGCCTTCGAGGTGAACCCGTGACCGACCCCGTCCGCCCGCCCGTCGACATCCTGATCCGCCGGCTCGACCCGGAGATCCCGCTCCCCGCCTACGAGCACCCGGGCGACGCCGGAGCCGACCTGCGCACCACCGTCGACGCCGAACTCGCCCCGGGCGAACGGGCACTGCTCCCCACCGGCATCTCCATCGCGCTACCGGACGGTTACGCGGCGTTCGTGCACCCCCGCTCCGGGCTCGCGGTCCGTTGCGGAGTTGCACTGGTGAACGCCCCGGGGACGGTCGATGCCGGGTACCGTGGTGAGATCAAGGTGATCGTCGTCAACCTGGACCCCCGAGAGCCCGTCAGCTTCAAGCGGGGCGACCGGATCGCCCAGCTGGTCATCCAGCAGGTCGAGAAGGCGCGCTTCCACGAGGTAGGTGAACTCCCGGGTTCGGTCCGCGCCGAAGGCGGGTTCGGGTCGACCGGAGGCCACGCCGCGGTCTAGCATGCGCCGCGGTCTCGGTTCCGCCGAGCCGGCACGACGAGCGGGCGGAAGCGGTGCGATCGGCGATTGCAGCGGTTTTCGGCCGGTCCGATGGGTAGCAGGTAGCAGATATTCGCGTTCGGTCTTGGATTCGGTCTTGGACCGGGAAGGACAGTGACCGTGTTCCGTCGTCGCAAGAGCGAGGACGCTGTCGAGCAGCTCGCCGAGGACGCCATCAGCGCCGACGAGACGGCCGATGACGTCGAGGGTTCCGTCGAGAGCGAGAGCGAGAACGACGTCGAACCGGACCCGGCCGACCGGGTCGGCCTCCCGCCGGCCCCGCGCCCGGACGGGCCGTGGGACATCTCCGAACTGGAGAAGCCCGAAGAGGGCCGCGTCGACCTCGGGGGCCTGCTGATCCCCGGCGTCGAGGGCATGGAACTGCGGGTCGAGGTCGCCGGTGACGCGATCGTCGCCGCCACCCTGGTCCTGGGCAACAGCGCCATCCAGCTCCAGGCGTTCGCCGCCCCCAAGTCGGAGGGCATCTGGGGCGAGGTCCGCGAAGAGATCGCCAACGGCATCACCGGCCAGGGCGGCGCCGTCGAGGAGGAGGAGGGCCCGCTCGGCTGGCACCTCCGCGCCCAGGTCCCCGTGCAGCTCCCGGACGGCACCCAGGGCGTCCAGCTGGTCCGCTTCGTCGGCTGCGACGGCCCCCGCTGGTTCCTCCGCGGCGTGATCTCCGGTCAGGCCGCCGTCCAGCCCGAGCTGGCCGGCCTCCTGGAGGAGGTCTTCCGCCAGACCGTCGTGGTCCGCGGCGAGGTCCCCATGGCCCCCCGCGACCCCATCGTCCTCAAGCTCCCCGAGGACGCCCAGATGGTCGCGGACGGCGCCGCCGCCCCTGCCGAGCCCGACTCGCCGTACGCCGGCGGTTCGATCGACCCCTTCTCGCGCGGCCCCGAGATCACCGAGGTCCACTGACCTTTCCGGACGCCAGGCGTCCCCTTCCGCCCCCGCGCCACCCGGCGCGGGGGCGGATTTGCTTTGCGGCCGCCGGTCCCCGTACAGTTCCGGAGTCGCGCCGAGAGGGGCGAACGAAAGCGAGTTCGAGGAAACACCGGTGAAACGGTGGCGAAAACCTCTGATAAGCTGGGAACACGAAAGAACGAAGCGCCCGGAGATACGGTCGGAAGGCCGGTCGAAGGAAGCATCCGTTCCTTGAGAACTCA
>NZ_JBSGET010000231.1:0-7649 GCF_053603035.1 Kitasatospora sp. NPDC004272
AGCGCCTCGACCGCCGCCTCGGTGGTCTCGGCGGTGTAGATGCCGGTGGACAGGTACTTCCAGCCGCCGTCGGCGACCACGAATCCCGGCGCGGAGGCGCGGACCCAATACCGGGGACCGCCACCCCGCTTTTCCGGCGGCCCGGAAAAGCCGGGCCGGAATCACGGCCGGGCGTTCCGCGGATTTCCCCGCACCGCCGCCGCACCGCCGCACCGCCCGGGCCCGCACCCGCTGCCGCGCGGACCGCTCGTCCCCGTCCGGTCCGCGGGCGTCCCGCGTTCCGCCGCGGGTGCGGCGGTGGCGGGGTGCGGGACGGGTCCGGTGGCGGTCGATCCCGGGCCCGGCGGAAGTCGTGCGTATCCGACGGACGGCGGGCCGGTCGCCGGCCGGGCCCCCGGCGGCCGGGCCGGATAAACCGGGGCCGGTGATTTCGGGAATTGGGCGTGATCCATTTCCCTCACCGAGGGTCACCTTAAATGAGCCTAAAGTCATGCGCGGAGCGCGGTTCCGAGGTCCGTTGACGTGGCCGGGACAGGCAAGGCAACGGATTGACAACGAGCAGGGTGCGAAACCGCACCTGCGTTGACGCCTCAAAATGGTCTAGGCCAAGATCCGAAAATCTGGTCTGTACCACTGCGCAGACCTCCCCGCCCCCATCCGGAGGAACGCGTGAAGCGTCAGGTACTGGCCACGCTCAGCACCGCAGCCCTGTTGGCCACCGCCGCGGGCTGCTCGTCCGGTAGCCCGTCCCCTTCGCCGACGAACGTCGACACGAAGAACGTGACCGGCACCGTGACCGTCTGGCTGATGGACGACGCCCAGAAGAGCTGGCCCGAGCTGGTGCAGCAGGTGAACGACGAGTTCGCCGAGAAGTACCCGAAGGTCCAGATCAAGCTGAGCTACCACGAGTGGGGCAAGAAGGTCTCCGAGCTGGACGCCGCGATCGCCGCCGGCCAGGCCCCGGACGTGGTCGAGCTCGGCAACACCGAGACGCTGAAGTACATCGTCGACGGCTCGCTGCTGAAGCAGGAGGCCAACACCTTCGACAACTCCGACAACTGGATCAAGGGTCTGGTCGACACCTGCACCTACCAGAGCACGCTGTACTGCGTGCCCTACTACGCGGGCGCCCGGGTCGGCATCTACAACTCGAAGATGTTCCAGGACGCCACCGGCTCCGCGGACTTCCCGCAGACCGAGGAGGCGCTGATCGACGCCCTCGACAAGATGGCGACCAAGAACAAGGGCATCAGCGGCTACTCCCCGCTGTACCTGCCCGGCCCCTACTGGTACGCCGCGATGTCCTACGTCAACGCCTACGGCGGCTCGATCGCCAAGTTCGACGGCGGCGGCACCTGGCACGGCACCCTGCACGACGCCAAGTCGCAGCAGGGCCTCCAGCACTTCGTCGACCTGGTGCACGACTACAACAAGGGCGACCTCAAGGTCAACGAGCAGGACCAGGCCAAGGTGCTCGGCCACGAGAAGGCCGGCCTGATCTACGCCAACGGCTGGGAGCAGAGCGTCGCCACCGCCCCGATCACCGGCACCCCGGCGCTGAAGGACGTGCTCAAGGTCGCCGCGATGCCCGGCCCGAACGGCAAGCCGCTGCCGTCCTTCATCGGCGGCTCCGACCTGGCGGTCACCGCCAAGTCGCAGAACGCCCAGGCGGCCAGCGACTGGGTGCGGATGTTCACCAGCAGCAAGTCCGAGCAGCTGCTCGCCGACAAGGACACCCTGCCCAACAACCTGGTGCAGCTCGCCCCGCTGAAGAACAAGCCCAACACCGCGGCCGCCGCCAACGCGGTCCAGGACGCCTGGTTCACCCCGCTCGCCCCCGGCTGGGGCGCGATCGAGAAGCAGAACATCCTGCCCAACATGCTGAACGCGATCTTCTCGGGCAAGACCGTCGAGCAGGCCACCAAGGAGGCCGACGCCGAGATCGACCAGCTGATCAACAAGCAGGGCTGACCGGCCGGCCGACCGGCCGACCGCGTCCCGAACCCTGAGACCGGGCCCCGCGGCACCCGCACGGAGTGTGCCGCGGGGCCCGGTCGCACGTAGGATCGCCTCAGAACAGTTCCACGCAGCGAGGGTGCGGTCTCGCCGCCGTTCAGAGGTCCCCGTCGGGCATCCCGCCCCACGGGGTCGAACCATCTCTCCACGGAGGCACACCCCGATGTCCGACCCGCAGACTGTTTCCGTACCCGGCAGGATCATGTCGGCGGAGATGGCCGAGCAGCCGGCCGTCCTGCAGCGCATCCTCGACGAGGGCGCGCCCGCGATCCGTGAGATCGCCGCGCAGATCGCCGCCCGCAACCCGCGCTTCGTCCTGCTGACCGCCCGCGGGACCTCCGACAACGCCGCGCTGTACGCCAAGTACCTGATCGAGGTGCTGCTCGGCAAGCCGGCCGGCCTGACCTCGATGTCCACCACCACCGCGTACGGCGCCAAGCCGGACCTCACCGACTGCCTGGTCGTCACGGTCAGCCAGTCCGGCGGCTCGCCCGACCTGGTGGCCTCCACCAAGGCGGCCCGCGAGGCCGGCGCGATCACCCTGGCGGTCACCAACAACGCCGCCTCGCCGCTCGCCGAGGTCTCCGAGTTCCACATCGACGTGCTGGCCGGGCCGGAGAAGGCGCTGCCCGCCACCAAGACCTACACCGCCGAGCTGCTGGCGCTGTACCTGTTCGTCGAGGGCCTGCGCGGCGGCGACGGCTCCGCGGCGAAGGCGCTGCCCGAGCTGGCGGCCGGCATCCTGGCCCGCCAGGGCGAGGTCAAGGACCTGGCCGAGCGCTACCGCTTCGCCCAGCGCCTGGTCATCACCTCGCGCGGCTACGGCTACCCGACCGCCCGCGAGGCGGCGCTGAAGCTGATGGAGACCACCTACATCCCGGCCTCCCCGTTCTCCGGCGCCGACCTGCTGCACGGCCCGCTGGCCATGGTCGACAACGTCTCGCCGGTCATCGCGATCGTCCCGGACGGCAAGGGCGGCGAGGCCCTGCAGCCCGTCCTGGACCGCCTGCGCGGCCGCGGCGCCGACCTGGTCGTGGTCGGCCAGCAGGACCAGGTGGACGCCGCCAGCGCGGGCTTCGCGCTGCCGGCCGGGGTGCCCGAGGAGGTGCAGCCGATCCTGGAGATCCTGCCGCTGCAGCTGCTGGCCTACGAGGTCACCATCGCCCGCGGCCAGGACCCGGACGCCCCCCGCGCGCTCGCCAAGGTCACCGAGACCCACTGAGACGCGCGAAGCCGCCCCCGCGAGGTGCTCGCGGGGGCGGCTTCGCCGTTGTCCGGGGGAGTGCGCTGAAAGCTTCACCGGGCCGGAGGGGGCTCCGAAGGCCGCGCGGGGCGCGCGGGGCCGGAAAACACTACGGGCCACGGCGCCGACACGGGACCCTCAACCCGTGCGGCACCGTAGCCCGGAGCTGTATGCCGGAGGCGGGGACCGTCCGAGGGTTGTGCGGGACCCTCGTACGACGCCTCCGACCGAGGAGGGGCCTCGCGCGGTCAGGGCAGTTGCGCGGAGGGCCTCTCCTTGGTGCATGTTCATTGTGGACTAGACCAATTGCGGTTGTCCAGGGGTGCCCCGGAATTGGTCTGGACAACCTGTGACAGCGTGCCCGGGGGCGGTCGGCGATACCCTCACCGTGTGCCCTCGCTGAACGAACTCGTCCGCCGCCACACCACCCTCACCGGTGCCGACGTGGAGTGGCTGCACCTCCTGGTCTCGGAGTGGCAGCTGCTCTCCGACCTCTCCTTCGCCGACCTGGTGCTGTGGATCCCCACCTGGGACGGCATCCGCTACGTCTCGGTGGCCCAGATGCGGCCCAACACCGGCCCCACCTCGTACCAGGACGACATGGTCGGCCACCTGGTGCCCCGCGGCCGCCGACCGCTGCTGGACGCCGCCTACGACGAGGGGCGGATCGTCCGCGAGGGCGACCCGGAGTGGCGGGAGGAGGTGCCGGTGCGGGTGGAGTCCATCCCGGTGCGACGGGACGGCAAGGTGCTCGGCGTGATCGCCCGCAACACCAACCTGCTGACCGTGCGCACCCCCAGCCGGCTGGAACTCACCTACCTGCAGAGCGCCTCCGACCTGGCCCAGATGATCGCGGCCGGGACCTTCCCCTTCCCGGGCGCCGAACAGGCCGACATGGACGCCGCGCCCCGGGTCGGCGACGGCCTGATCCGGCTCGACGTCGAGGGCGTGGTCACCTACGCCAGCCCCAACGCGCTGTCCGCCTACCACCGGCTCGGCCTCACCACCGACCTGGTGGGCAGTCACCTCGGCAAGGCCACCGCCGAGTTGGTGCCGCCCAGCCGCGGCGCCGTGCACGAGGCGATGGTGAAGATGGCCAGCGGCTGGGCACCCCGGCAGACCGAGGTCGAGGCGCAGGGCGGCGTGGTGACCCTGCGGACCATCCCGCTCAAGCCCAAGGGCACCCCCACCGGCTCCCTGGTGCTCTGCCGGGACGTCACCGAACTGCGGCGCCGCGACCGCGAACTGATGACCAAGGACGCCACCATCCGGGAGATCCACCACCGGGTGAAGAACAACCTGCAGACCGTCGCCGCGCTGCTGCGGCTGCAGTCCCGCCGGATGGACTCCGCCGCCGGCCGGGCCGCCCTGGACGAGGCCGTCCGCCGGGTCGGCTCGATCGCCATCGTGCACGAGACGCTCTCCCAGGCCCTCGACGAGTCGGTCGCCTTCGACGAGATCGCCGACCGGGTGCTGGCCATGGTGATGGAACTCTCCCAGGACGGCCGGGTGGTGGCCCGCCGCAGCGGCTCCTTCGGCATCCTGTCCGCCGAGGTCGCCACCCCGCTGGCGATGATCCTCACCGAGCTCACCCAGAACGCCCTGGAGCACGCCTTCGGCCCCAGCGCCTCCGGCAACCTGGAGGTCAGCGCGCTGCGCGGCCGCGCCCCCGCCGGCGGCAAGGGCTGGTCGGACACCTGGAACAACGGCGTCAAGCCCGAGGAGTACCTGCTGATCACCGTGCAGGACGACGGCCGCGGCATGCCCGAGGGCTTCGACCCGCAGCGGGCCGGCAACCTCGGCCTGCAGATCGTCCGCACCCTGGCCACCGGCGAACTCGGCGGCAGCTTCGACATGGTGGCCGCGCCCGAGGGCGGCACCAAGGTGGTGCTGGAGATCCCCGTCCCGTAGCCCCGGCCGGGGCAAGGCCCCGCCGGGGTGGCGGGGCCACCGGGCGGGCCCGGAGACAGAAACGAGGCCCCGCCGACCGGGGGGGGTGGGTCGGCAGGGCCTCTCGACCCGGTCCGGCCGTCGGGGGGAGTCGGCCGGAACGGGGGCTTCTGGTGTGGCGCGACGCCCGCCCCGTGCGTTGCGCACGGTGAGCGCCTCAGGCCAACGATATTGCTCTAAGTGAACAGTATCAAGTGCCTGGGCGGCTCGCGTCGTCGGCCCCGCAGATGGAGCGGGGCCCGTTCGGGAAGGCTCGGCCGGCCAATCGCGGCCGAACCCTTGATCATGGGTTGATCCGTACTGCCACTGACAGTTCGTCAGTTCGGTGCGTCAGGCGGTGCGGGCCCGGTTGCGGGCGGCGCGGCGCTTCATCGCGCGACGCTCGTCCTCGCTCATGCCGCCCCAGACGCCGGCGTCCTGGCCGGTCTCCAGCGCCCACTGCAGGCACTGCTCCATCACGGGACAACGGCGGCACACGGCCTTGGCTTCCTCGATCTGCAGCAGAGCGGGGCCGGTGTTCCCGATCGGGAAGAACAGCTCCGGGTCCTCTTCGCGGCAGACAGCGCGGTGGCGCCAGTCCATGGTCGTCCAACTCCTCCGGTCGACGGGCGGTGGCCCGCGACTCACTCGAATGGCTTGTGAATGTGAACGCTTTCACGAATCCCGCAACAGCAAAAGGGACCTAAGGCCCATCGGGCCCGGGCGGTCTTCGCTGAGGGGGGTTCGGCGATTCGAGGGGCTCTCCCGCGGTGTCCCGCTGTGGTGTGTCCCGATCGCCATGTAGAGGTTCGCAAACCTCGAAGCCGGATACAACCCCCTTCGGCAAGAAAGTTTTGATTCTTCGGTGTCGCCTACCTCACAGGCGGTACTTCTATGGGGTGAAGGGGCTCGAACGTTCGAGTGCAAGGCAGGGGCCCCCTTCTGGTCACACAATCACACGCAGTGCCCGCCGTACGCCTGTGAAACTGACGCGACTCCTGTCTCCAAGGTGGTCTCCGTCGACCTGAAACGGGGCCGGTTCCTCTGAAACCAAGGTGAAGTGCCGAACGTCGTGATAGGAGACGAGGTGCTTCCCGGAGGGGCCGGCCGGGCGCTCACCGCCCTCCGCGGCGGGCAGCGGGCGGAGGATCTGACGGACCGTTCGAGCGGTCCGGAACGCGGTCATTCGAGTGATGCCGAAGATGTCGAGGTCGGTTTCGAAGGACGCGGCGGGCGAGGGGAAGACCGGCCGGGAACCCAGGAACGTCCACGGCGAAGTGTTCGAAACTATGGCCATCACCATGCCGGGCACCGGGTCCCGGCCGTTGATCTCCAGGGAGATCGGCCCGGAACGGCGGTGCTCACGCTCGGTGACGTAGTGCCGGAGCGCCTCCACGACATAGAGCGCGTGGGTGGATCTGCGCCCCGCACGGCGCTGGCGCTCCACCCGGCCGACCACGCCCGCGTCGAAGCCCAGGCCCGCCGTGAAGGTGAACCAGCGGTCCGGCAGCCCGTCGGTCAGCGCCTTGCCCAGGCCGATCGCCCGCTCCCGGCGGTCCGCCAGCGCGTCCAGCAGCGCGCCGGTCGCCTCCACCGGGTCGTTCGGCAGGCCCAGCGCCCGGGCGAACACGTTCGTCGACCCGCCCGGCACCACCGCCAGCCGCGGCACCCGCTCGCCCGGGCCGTGCGCCAGCAGGCCGTTCACCACCTCGTTGACCGTGCCGTCGCCGCCCAGCGCCACCACCAGGTCCACCGACCCGTCCTCGGCCGCCTGCCGGGCCAGGTCGCGGGCGTGGCCCCGGTACTGGGTCTGGGCTACGTCCAGCTTCAGGTCGCTGCGCAGGGCGTGGATCAGCACGTCCCGGGTCCGGCCACTGGTGGTGGTCGCCTTCGGGTTCACGACCAGGAGAGCGCGCATGGTGATCAGCCTACGACCCGCCCGGCACGAGCCCACCGTTACCCTGGCCCGGTGACCGCTGAATCCGCTCCCGCCACCGCCGCCCCCGCCGCCGCCCGGCCCGCCCCGCTGCTCGTCGGCGCGGCGCTCACCGCGCTGGAGGGCGCGGCGATGGCCGGCTGGGGCGTCTACAACCTGATCTCCGGCTTCACCGGCGCGGACGCCGACTTCGGTCGCGCCGAGCTGGGCGGCCTCGTCCTGCTGCTGATGGGCCTGCTGCCGGTCCTGGCCGGCCGCGCGCTGCTGCACGGGCGGCGCTGGGGCCGCAGCCCCGCCGTGCTCACCAACTCCATCTGCCTGCCCGTCGCGTACTACATGTGGCAGTCCGGCGGCGTGATGGCCGCCGTCGGCGCCGCGGTCGGGGTGCTCGGCCTGGTCGGCATCGGCTCGCTGCTCAACCCGAAGGTCACCGCCGTGCTGTACGGCACCCCCGGCGACGAGCAGCGGTAGCACCCGGACAGCGCCGCAGGGCCCGTCCCCGGGCGTGGGGACGGGCCCTGCGGC
>NZ_JBSGET010000232.1:0-7624 GCF_053603035.1 Kitasatospora sp. NPDC004272
GACCGTGCACAGCAGGGCCCCGGCCGCGAGGGCGCCCGCGGCGGCGCGCAGGGCGGTCCGGGGCCGGGAGCGCCGGGCGGCGCGCAGCGCGGTGCTCATCCGCGCCCGCCGCCGCGCCGCGGGCCGGACAGGACGGCGGCCAGCAGGGCGGTGCCCGCGGCGGCGAACTCGCAGGTCTTGAGCAGCAGCAGACCGGCCGTCAGCACCGGGTCGCGGCTGAGCCGCCAGGCCCGGGCGGCCAGCACCGGCAGCCGCCAGGGCCCGGCCTGGGCGGCGAAGTGCCGGGGGTGGCGGGCGGCGTAGCGCCCGGCGGTGGCCGCGTAGTGGGCCTTCTTGCGCATCGCCGCGCGCAGCGTGGTGCGGCCCTCGTCGTGGATCAGCACGCTGCGGGTGGTGGTGATCCGGGCGCCGGTGGCGCGCACCCGCAGGTCGAGGTCCTTGTCCTCGGACCAGACCAGCCCCTCGTCGTGGCCGCCGACCCGGTCGTACAGCTCGCGGCGCAGGCAGCGCAGCGACTCCACCGCGCTGTCGCCGTCCCAGCAGCGCTTCTCCAGCACCTTGCAGCGCGCCCAGAAGCCCTCGCCGACCGAGACCTCGGGGATCACCAGGGCGTCGTAGCCCTCGTCCTCGATCAGCCGGCGGCACTCGGCGAGCAGGCCGGGCCCGGCGGTCATGTCGGAGTCCAGGTGCAGCACGACGGCGGCGCTGGTCAGCCGGACGCCGCGACGCCGCCCGGCGGCCCGGGACGGGTTGTCGCGGGCCAGCCGGACGTCCAGGCCGCGGGCGTGGAAGGCGGGCAGCGCGGGGGCGAGCGGCCCGCTGGTCCGCTCGTCCTCGTTGACCAGCACCTCCAGCCCCTCGCGCTGCTGCACCAGCGAGTCGAGCAGCCGGCCGACCTGCGGGGCGCTGTCCCGGGTCGGGACGACCACGGCGATCCTCGGCGCGGCCTGGGACGGGGTCGGGGCGGACGGGACGGCGGACATCGGCGGCCTCACGGGTTCCGGGAAGTGGCGGTCGGGGGAGGTGCCGCGGCGGCGGCGCGGCAGCAGGACGGTGGCGCAGGCCAGCACGGTCGCGGCGGACAGCCCGAGGGCGATCCGCCACCAGCGGTCGGGCCCGAACGCGATGCGCAGCTCGGCGGTGCCGGGCCCGTCGACCAGCCAGGCCGCCCGGTAGCCGTCCAGGGTCAGCGGGCGGGCGCTCCACCCGGCGGGCAGGCCGGTCAGCTCCCAGCGCGGGTCGGCGGAGTCCGGCAGCGCGACGACCACCGGGCCGCCCGCGCGGTCGGCGCCGTCCAGCCGGGCCCGGTAGCGCCCGGCGCCGTCCGGCTCGGCGGCCAGCACGGCACCCGGGGCGGCACCCGGCGCGGCGGGGCTTGCGGCGGGGGCCGGGGCGGGGTCGATCCGGACGGTCAGCGGCAGCACGGGCGTCACCCGCAGGCCGGTGTACTCGACCACGGTGGTGCCCACGTCGTCGCCGTCGGCGTACAGGTACAGCTCCAGGTCGCGGACGTCGGCGGCCGGGCTGACCACGGTGTCCAGGGTGTGCCACTGCGCGCCGTCGGCGGTGCGCGGCAGCTCGGCGCACCGGTCCGGGCCGCCCTGCCACAGGCACAGCCGGGCCGGACTGCCGCTGAGCGTCCGGTAGTTCACGGCCAGCCGGTAGCTGCCGGGCCGGTGCCCGGTGCCCGGCTCGAAGGTGTCGACGGGGACGCTGACGCAGGCGGTGTGGGCCCGGGCGGCGAGCCGGACGCCGTCGGCGCCCAGCGGCGTCGCGGACAGCCCCGCCTCGGCGAAGCCGCGCCCGTCGGTGCGCCCGCAGTCCTGCAGCGCGCTGAACGCGGGCGGGGCGGCGGCGGGCAGGCCCGGGTCGGCGCCGACCCGGTGGGCACCGGGGCCGAGCGGCAGCGGCGGCGCGTCGGCGGCGGCCACCGCCTCGGCGGCGACCCCCAGCGCGGTGGCCCGCGGGGCGCGGTAGGCGGCGTCGCCCGGACGGGTGCCGTCCGCGTCGGCGTACCCGTACAGCACGGCGCCGGTGGTGCCCGGGGCCAGCCGCAGCACGGTGCGGAAGGTCTGCCAGTCGGCGGCGGCGGGCAGCCGGCGGCTCACCGCGCAACCGCCCGGGCCGTCCTGCCACAGGCAGATCCGGGGCGCGCTGCCCCGGTACTCGACCTCGGCCTCGACCAGCCCGTCGGCGGGCGGGTCGGCCAGCGGCAGCCGGACGCAGGCGGTGCCCCGATCGGCCCGCAGTTCCCAACTCCCGTCCTCGGCACGGTCGGTGGCGCCGCCGCAGCCGCCGTCGGCCTGCTCCTGCGGGTCGGCGGTCAGCTCGGGGCCGTCGGCCAGGGCGACCGCGACCCGGTCCCCCGGGCGGACGGCGACCGGGCGCCCCGGCTGCCAGGGCAGCACCTCCGGGCCGACCAGCAGCGCGGCCGGGACCGCGTCGGCGGGCAGGTCGAGGCGCAGCTCGGGCGCGGCCGGGGCGGGCGCACCGTCCACCTCGGCCCGGCCCGCGTCGGCCAGCAGCACGCCCGGCCCGGTGCGGGAGGGCAGGTAGGCGGTGCCCGCGCTCCGGTCGGCGCGCACCGCGTACGGGCCGCCCGCGCGCAGCCGCACCTCGGCGCCGCCCGCAGCGGTGAAGGCGAGCCGGGCCGCGTCCACCGGCACCGCCGGGTCGGCGGTGGTGGCCGCGCCGCGCGCGGCGGCCTCGGCGGTGGTGCGCGGATCGGCCGCCGGGTCCAGCACCAGGGCGCCCGGTCCGCCCGCGGCGGACGGGAGTTCGTACAGGTCGGCGACCGGGGTGGCCAGCGTGCGGCGGGCCCCCGGCAGCCGGCCCAGCCCGGCGGCCAGCACGGCCGGATCGGCGGTGGGGGCGTCCCCCGCCGTGCTGCGCAGGTCCCGGCGCACCAGCACCTGCCCGACGCCCAGCGCCCGCAGCGCGCCCGCCGCCGCGTCCGCGTCCCCGGCGGCCAGCCCGTCCTCGGCCAGCGCGAGCAGCCGGGCCGGGCCGGAGGCGTTGTCGAAGTAGCCGCCCGGCAGCCGCTGCAGCAGCGGCCGGGTCAGCAGGTTGCGCGGCAGGTCGTCCACGCCGTGGAAACCCCAGTCGGTGAGCACCTGGTAGTAGCCCTGCAGCGGCAGCTCCAGCACCTTCCCGGGCGCCGCCGAGCCGTTCGCCGCGTCCGCGACCCGCTGCCAGTCCGCCGGGACGGCCACCGACGCCGACGGCAGCGGCGGCCGCACCCAGGTCACCAGCGCACCCGTCCACAGCGGCCACGGGTAGGCCAGCGCGGCGGCCACCGCGACGGCGGCCACCGCCCGCAGCGACCGCCACCCGGCCTCCAGGGCCCGCTGCACGGCCGCGCCCGCCAGCACCGCCACCACCGGCACCAGCAGCACCCCGAACTTGCTCATCGGCTCGCGGAACAGCCACATCCCCGGCACGTGCGCGTACAACCACCCGTTCAGCCCCGCCAGCGGCGGGTGCAGCCCCTTGCACAGCAGCACCAGCACGCACCCCGCCACCGCCAGCGCCCGCAGCGCCCCCCGGGTCCGGCGCGGCCCCGGCGGCAGCACCGCCCCCGCCAGCGCCAGCAGCGCCGGCACCCAGCGCGCCAGGCCCCACGGCGCCCGGTCCACCGCCGCCGCGAACGGGTAGTACTCGACGTGCTCCCAGCCCCAGTGGGCGTTCAGCGCGAGGATGTTGGGCAGCGTGTTGCGCACCTGCGTCCACGCCCACGCCTGCACGTTGGTCTGCGCGCTGAAGTCCGTGCCCGAGCCGCCCCCGGTCAGCGTCACCGCCTGCGGCAGCAGCCACCACAGCTGCACCAGCAGCAACAGCGGCAGCCCCCGCCCGACCAGCACCAGCACCGGCCGCCACCGCCCCCCGGTCAGCGGCACCGCCGCCACCGCGAGCACGGCCGTCGCCCCCGCCACCAGCGCCAGCAGCGGCGGGTTCATCCCCAGGTAGCACAGCGGCAGCGAGGTCAGCGCCACCGTCCGGGCCCGCACCCGCCGCCCCGCCGCCGCGTGCAGCAGGTGCCCGCCGAACCAGGCCACCAGCGCCGTCGCCAGCACCGGCAGCGGATTGAGCAGCGACACCAGCGTGTAGACGTTCACCACCGCCAGCAGCCCCGCGCACGCCGCCGCCAGCGGGTGCCGCAGCCACACCGACGCCAGCCGCGCCACCCCCGTCGCCGCCCCCGCCAGCACCAGCGCGTACAGCACCGCCTGCGCGACCCCCGGCCCCAGCCCGAACAGCCCGCACACCCGGACCAGCACCAGGTCCGGCAGCCGCACCACCTCGTACGAGGGCCCGCCGGTCCCGGTGATCTGGTGCCCCCAGACGCTCCCCAGCTCCGCCCCCAACGCGTCCCGCCGGAACGGCCCGACGTCCCCCGTCGCGAAGTCCCGCCCGGGGCGGAACCAGAGCAGTGGCAGGAGTGCGGCGAGCGTCCCCGGTAGGGCGAGGCGTAGGAGTGCGTCGTGGTGGTGGTGGGTCAGGCGGCGGGCGGTGCGCAGTAGTCGGCGGGCGGAGTGCGGTGCGGCGGCCACGACGGGGCGGCGGGGGGTGGGGAGGGTGGTGGTCACTGGGCGGCACCGCCGGGGATGGGGGAGGAGGGGATGGGGTGGGTGGGGCGGAACCAGAGCAGTGGCAGGAGTGCGGCGGTCACTCCCGGTAGGGCGAGGCGTAGGAGTGCGTCGTGGTGGTGGGTCAGGCGGCGGGCGGCGCGCAGTAGTCGGCGGGCGGAGTGCGGTGCGGCGGCCACGACGGGGCGGCGGGGGGTGGGGAGGGTGGTGGTCACTGGGCGGCACCGCCGGAGATCGCCGGGGCGGGCAGCGGGGACAGGCCGGCTGCGGTGACGGCGGTGCGCAGCACGGCTTCCGCGACCTCGTCCCAGGGCAGCGCCCCGCCCCGCCAGCCGGCCGTCGCCGGGGCGGCCACCAGGTCGGGCAGCTGTTCGGCCAGGGCCCGGGCCAGCGCGGTCGGGTGCGGGGCCACCAGGCGGCCGCCCGCGGCGGGCACCGAATCGCACAGGCCCGGACGGCGGTAACCGATCGTCGGGGTGCCCATCGCCGCGGCCTCGTCCACCACCAGCGCCCAGCCCTCCCGGATCGAGGTCGCCACCAACACGTGGGCCCGGGCCAGCAGTTCGTCGCGCCGCGGGGTCGGCACCCGCCCGTGGAACACCGTCCCCGGCGGGGCCAGCCGCTCCAGCCGGCCCCGCTCCGGACCGTCCCCGACGATCCACAGCCGGGCCTGCGGCAGCCGGCGGCGCAGCAGCGCGAACGCCGCCAGCACGTGGTCCACCTGCTTCACCGCCGACAGCCGCCCCAGGAACACCACCGTCGGCGCCTGCTCCCGCGCCACCGGCGGCCGCACCCGCCGGGTGTGCCCCTCCGGCACCAGGTGCAGGTCGTGCAGCCCGTAGCCGCGCAGCGAGTCCCGGCTGGACGGCGAGACGGTCAGCACCGGCGTCCCGCGCAGCGAACGCAGCCAGTGCGGCTCCGCGGCGTACCGGCCCAGCCAGGACAGCGGCGGCGGGAACCTGGCGTCCCAGATCTCCCGCGCCACCTGGTGCACCAGCGCGACGGACGGCGTCCCCGCCGACCAGGCCGCGCAGCCGAACGGACGGGTGTTCACCTCGTCCAGCAGCAGGTCGAACCGCCCCGCCCCGTGCGCCGCGTACCACTGCCGGGCCGCCCGGTACACCCCCAGCGGGCCGCCGCCGCGGACGATCCGCACGCCCTCCCGGGACTCCAGGCCGGGGGCCCCGGGCACCGCCGAGGTCACCAGCGTGACCCGGTGCCCGGCGGCGGCCCACCGGGTGACCACCTCGTGGGTGTACACCTCGGCGCCGCCGGCCTCGGGGTGGGCGGTGTCCTTCCAGTTGAAGACGCAGATGCGCATGGCCTCGGCTCGGGATCGTGGGTGGGAGGAGGGAAGTGGGGAGCCCCTGCGGGGCGGGCTCGGGGGTGGGGGAGGAGGGGGCTCGGTGGGGGAGGTGTGGGTGGGAGGAGGGGAGTGGGGGCGGGGATCGGTGGGGAAACCCTGCGGGGCGTGGTGCGGGGGAGGGGGCCGATGGGGTGTCAGTTCGCGTTGTCGGGGAGGGCGAGCAGGACGGGGCGGGGGTCGGTGGGGGCGGGGACGGGGATGGTGCGGGGGGTGAGGTGGAGGCGGGCGCCGAGGCGGAGGGCTTCGGTGAGCATCCGCAGGGCGGTGGAGGGGCGGACGGTGCTGCCGGTGCGGGGGCGGACGGCGACCGGGACCTCGGCGAACCGGCGGTGGCCGTGCCGGTGCAGCAGGGCGAGCAGTTCCAGGTCGAAGACGAAGCCGTCCTCGCGGCACAGCGGCAGCACCCCGGCCAGGGCTTCGCGGCGGAACACCTTCAGTCCGGTCTGGGTGTCGCGCACCGGGAGCCGGAACAGCACCCGGGCGAGCAGCCGGAACGCCCCCGAGCAGAGCCGCCGGACCCGTCCGTGCTGGAGGTGCTTGACCCCGACGGCCGCGTCCGCGCCGGCCCGGCGGGCCGCGTCCAGCAGGCCGGGCAGCAGTTCGGCGGGCAGGTCGCCGTCGGCGTCGATGAAGGCGATCCAGCGTCCCCGGCACTGCCGGAACCCGGTGCGCAGCGCGGCGCCCTTGCCCCGGTTGGCTGGGTGCCCGAGCAGGCGCAGCCGGCGGTGCCCGAGCCGGGCGACGCGGCGGCGGCTGCCGTCGGTGCACCCGTCGTCGACGGCGAGCACCTCGTAGCTGGCGCCGTGCCGGTCCAGCACCCGCAGCAGCCCGGACAGGTGCCGGGCGACGGCCGGGCCCGGGTTGTAGTACGGGACGACCACGCTGATCTCGACCCGGGCGGCCCGGTCGATCTCGTGCTCGGCCCGGGCGGCGGGCAGCTCGGCGAACGCCGGTTCGGCGGCGGGGAGTTCGGCGCGCGGGCCGAGCCGCAGCCCGGTGCCGGGCAGCGCGCAGGCGACGGCCAGCAGCACGGCCAGCGCGTGCGCGGCGGCGATGCCCTGCGCGCTGAGCGGGAAGAGCGCCACCAGCAGCGGGAACGCGGCCGCCCCGGCCCAGCCGCCGAGCGGGGCGCCGCCGTGCGCGGCCCGGTAGTGCAGCAGCACGGTCAGCACCAGCAGCGCGGTCGCGTCGATGCCGAGCAGCAGGCCGAGGCCGGGGTCGACGGCGAAGCCCGGGCCGAACACCAGCGGCAGCACCGTGCCGCCGCCGACCGCGAGCACCAGCGCGGTGCCCGCTCCGGCCAGCACGGCGGCGGCCAGCGCGCCGGTGAGCGCCCGGGTCGCGGTGCGGCGGTCCGCGGAGGCCAGCCGGCCGAGCAGCAGCAGCACGATCAGGTTGGCGCAGGCCAGCGAAGCCTTGGCGAGCTGCGCGCCGGCCCCGTACCCGCCCGCCGACTCGGCGCTCAGCCAGTGCCGGGCGCAGAGCAGGTCCGCGCCGGTCAGCACCCACAGCCCGGCGAAGCCGGTCACCGCCCGCACCAGCACCCGCGGTCCGACCCGCAGCGCCGCGGCGCCCGGCCGCCGGGCGGGCAGCCGCAGGGCCAGCAGCAGCCACCTGGCGGTCGACGCCCTGAAGAAGGCCCTGCACGGCTGACCCGCCATCACGCCGCCCG
>NZ_JBSGET010000233.1:0-7575 GCF_053603035.1 Kitasatospora sp. NPDC004272
CCCGCCGGGCCGGTCCGCCGTCGGGGCCGGGGGTGCGCCGCTCGTCCCGGTGCGGGCCGCGCTGCGCGGGGACGGGGTGGCCGGGGCGGGCGCTTCCGGTGCCGCCACCGGCCCGCCCGCCCGGCCGGGGGCCCTGGGCGTCCCGCCGGTCCCGTGCGTCCGGCCGGTCCTGCTCGTCCCGCCCGCCCGGCTCGTTCCGCTCGTCCCGCTCGTCCCGCCACAGCGGCGCGTCGTCGCGCGCGCCCGCCGTCCTTCTCCCCGTCATCGACACCTCTCGTCCACTGCCGCGCCGTGCCTGCGGCGTCCGACCGTTCCGGGCTGTCAGACGCCGGGCGGGCGCCTCCCGGTTCCTCTACATCGCTGTAGAGGTTCGGGCGAAGCATACAAATCCGCTCCGGGTACGTAAGCTCGCCCCCAGGTGCCGCCCGGCACCGGGCGACACCTGGCAGAACGCGACAGCCCGGCGCCAGGACACGGCCACCGGTCGCCCGGTGGCACGGAATCCGCGGCGGCGCGCACGATCCGACGGACGGAAGGAGCCACCGGTGGCGGAACGCGGCGCGAAGTGGCCGTGGCTGGTCCTGGCCCTGGCCGTCCTGGGGATCTGGGCCTACGAGCGCGGCGGCGACCCCGTCCCGCCGCCGGCCGCCGCCCCGGCCGCGAGCTCCGCCACCGCCGCCGGCCCGGGCTCCTCCCCCGCCGGTTCGCCCTCGCCCGCCGCCACCGGGCAGCTGGGCGACTACTCGCCGCCGCGCTTCGCCGCCCAGGTGGAGCAGTACGCGGCCGAGGCCGGGGTGAACCCGCAGCTGGTGATGGCGATCCTGTTCAACGAGGCGTACAAGCCGCACGGCCCGGACGTCGAGCGCGCCTGGCAGAAGATGAAGCCCGACGCCTCGTTCGGCGTGGCCAACATGCACCGCGCCGCCTACGACGAGACCCGCCGGAACCGCCCCTTCGCCGACCGCCCCTGGGAGGACCTGCCCGACGACCCGGGGCTCGCCGTCCGCGCCGCCGCCTGGCACCTGCACGACCTGGGCGCCCAACTGCCGGCCCACCCCGCCACCTCGCTGTCCCGCGACGAGCTGATGGCGCTGGGCTACAACACCGGCGCGGGCAACATGCTCGCCTTCGCCCGCGGCACCAAGCCCGGTCCCGAGGCCAGCGCCTACCTCGCCAAGCTGCACGACAACTGGTCGAAGTCCGCGGACGCGCTGGCCGGCCACTGAGCCCCGGGCGTTTCGAAATCGGAATGACCCACTTCACGGATCCGCCCGGCCGGCCCCGCGCGCTCCCCCTAGGGTGACCATCGAGTCGTCAACTCGACCAGGGGAGAATGACGTTGGACATCGAACTGGCGGACGCCGTGGCCGCCGTGCGGAACGAACTGCTGAAGGCCCAGCGACTCGGGACCGGGCAGGAGCTGCTGTTCGAGGTCGGTCCGATCGAGATGACGTTCGAGGTCGAGCTCCGGGCGGACGCGAAGGCCGGCGGGAAGTTCAAGGTCTGGGCGCTGTCCGCGGAGGCCGGGGGAAGCGTTTCGCGCGGGAGGACCCACCGGATCTCCTTCACCCTGACGCCCCGGCAGGCCGGCCGGGCGGACTTCCTGATCTCCAGCGAGGGCGACGGCACGCGCCCGCCGGAGGACCTCGACGACCACTACCAGAACTGAGACGCGACCGGACCGGGGCACTGGAGCGCAGGGGGGGAAGCGTGCTGCGGGACCGCGTGGTGACCGTCGACCGGCTGGGCGTCCGGGGTTCCGGCTACCTGGTCGGCCCCGGGCTGGTACTGACGTCCGCACACGTCGTGGGCACCGCGGCGACGGTGTCGCTGAACCGTCCCGGCACCGGCCGGAACTTCCGGGCGACCGTGGTGTGGCGGGGAAGCCCGGGCGGGCGCGACGACGCCGCGCTGCTGCACGTCGACGACGACGGGTGGAGCCCGCCCGCCTCGCCGGGCGTCCGCTGGGGCGAGTTCGTCACCCTGCGGACGGGGCAGCGCTGCGAGGTGATGGGCGTTCCCGAGGTGGCCCAGTACACGGGTTCCCGGGACGGCCGGTCGGTCGGGGCGCCCAAGGGCTTCGTGGAGACCTCCCACCTGACGGGGTCGGTCAATCCCGGCAACTCCTCCGTCGGCAACCGCTACGTGCTCGACGTCACCGAGGTCCCTTCGGACTGGCCGGGCGGGGGCCTGCCCTGGGCCGGCCTCTCCGGGGCCGCACTGCTGTCCGACGGCTTGCTGGTCGGCGTGGTCGCGAGCGAGGCCGCCTTCCACGAGCACTCCGCGATCGGAGCCGTACCGGCCTACTACCTCTTCCACGCGAAGGCGGGCGACGCGTTCCGCGCGGCCCTGGAGCGGTACGGGGCCGACTCGCTGCGGCTGGAACCCGTGGAGTTCGTCCCGCTGACCGATCCCGAGTCCACCGATCGGAACCGCTCCGGCACCTCTCCGGCCGCGCTGCTGCGCCCGGAGCGGGAGGTGGTCCCGTTCCACGGCCGCGGGGAACTGCTGGAGGACCTGGTCGACTGGTGCGTCCGACCCGGTGTGGCCGCGCTGCTGGTGCACGGGCCCGGTGGTCAGGGCAAGACCCGGCTGGTGCGCGAACTGGCCGAACGGCTGACCTCCGGTCCCGCGCACGGCAAGTGGACGGCGGTGTGGGCGGCGTCCGGGGCGCCCGGGGAGGACGGCCCGGACCTGGCTCCCCTGGGCGAGACCCACCGCCGGGTCCTGGTGGTGCTCGACTACGCGGAGCAGCGGATCGGCCAGCTGGCGAAGCTGATCGAGTCGGTCCCCGACCGCGACCTCCCGTTCAAGGTCGTGCTGATCGCCCGGACCGACGGCGAGTGGCGCGACCGGGCCAAGGCGCGCGGCGAGGCGGTGGCGGAGGCCCTGGGGCGGGCCGCCCGGGTCGCACTGTCCCCGCTGGCGGCGGACGCCGGGGAGCGGCTGGCGCTGTACCGGCGGGCCGCGGGCGCCTTCGCCGGGCAGTTGCGCCCGCTGCCCGGCCGCGGGCACGTCGACTGGGCCGCGGTGGCGGCCGCGCTGCCGCCGCGCGAGCTGGGGGACGCCCGCTACGCCAACCCGCTGACCCTGCACATGACCGCGCTGGCCGACCTGCTGGACGCGGGCGATCCGCTGCCGCCGGCCCCGAAGCCTTCCCGCAGCGGGCTGACCGTCCACGCCGAGAACCCCGACGACGCGGAGACGCGCCTGCTCGCGCACGAGGAGCGCCACTGGAACGGGATCCTGGCGAGCAACGGGGGCGGCGGCGCCGGTCCGGAGGCGAAAGTGATCGCGGAGGCGTTCCGGGACGCCCTCGCCGCCACCGTCCTGCTGGACACCGGCGACTACGCACGGGCGGACTCCGTGCTGCGCCGGGTCCGGGGGCTCTCGGACGAGGCCCGGCGCGGCATCGTGGAAGAGTGCCTCGCCGCCGCCTACCCTCCCGCCGGGGCGGCGACCGGCCCGTGGGGGGCCGTCCAGCCCGACCGGATCGCCGAGCGCTTCGCCGGAAAACGGGTGCTGGGACGGCCCTACCTGCTCCCCGCGCTGAGCGCCGACCTGGCCCCCGGCGACGCCGAGCGGCTGCTGACCGTGCTGACCCGGGCCGCGCAGCACCGCCCGCTGCGCGCCGAACTCGCCCCCCGGGTCACCGAGTTGTGCGTCGCCTCGCCCGACGTCCTGGCCCTGCCCGCGATCGCCGCCGCCACCCACGTCGAGGAGGCGGCGCCGCTGACCGACGCCCTGCTCCAACTGCTCGACTCCCCGCTGGCCGACCCCGACCGGCTCGCCTCCTGGGCCGAGGCGCTGCCCGACTCCTCGTACAACCTCGGCCCCTGGGCCGTGCGCCTGCTCGAACGGACCCTGCGGGTGGCCGGCGGAAACGACCTCCGCTCCCCCGAGGAGCTCCTGGCCCGCACCCGGACGCAGCGCGAGCTGTCCAAGCGGTACGCCGAGGTCGGGGAGTACGCCAAAGCCCTGTCGACGGTGAGTGACGCCGTCCAGGCGCTGACCGCCGCCACGGCCCTGCACGGCCCCGGGACGCCGCACGGGATCGCCTTGCGGAGATCGCTGGCGGGCTGCCTCAACAACCAGGCGGCCTTCCACACCTGGCTGGGGCAGTGGGATCGGGCCCTCCTCCCGGCCGACCTCGCCGTCCAGTGCTTCGAACTGCTCGAACGGCACGGCGGGCTGGACCGGCCCGAGCACCTGCTGACCGCCCTGGGCACCCGCGCCACCGCCCACGGCAACCTCGGTGACCTCGCCCGCGCGCTGGCGGACTGGACGGCCGTGGTCGAGCGCCGACGGCAGCAGGCGGCGGACGGCGCCGAAGCGGCCGTGGCCGAGTTGGCCCTCGCGCTGAACAACCTCGCCCTGAGCCAGCGCGACCGGGGCCGGGGCGAGGAGTGCCTGCGCAGCAGCCGGGAGGCCGTCGCGCTGCTGCGCCCGCTGGCCGGGCGGCGGCCGGACGCCCACCTGCCCCTGCTGGCGAAGGCGCTCGGCACCCTGGCGAACTGCCTCGGCGACACGGGCCACCCGGCCGAGGCGCTGGAGGTGTTCCGGGAGGCGGTCGCCCTGCGGCGCCGACTCGCCGAGGGCCGGCCGGCCGCCTACCGGGGTGAGCTGGCCCGGAGCCTCAACTCGCTGTCCATCGAACTGAGTCGGGCCGGTCTCGGCCGCGAGGCCCTCGCCACCGTCCAGGAGGCCGTCGAGCACTACGAGGAGCTGGCGCAGGAACAGCCCGAGACGTACCGCGAACCCTTGGCGATGACCCTCAACACCTGGTCCAACGAACTCGGCGACGCGGGAGCGGCCGAGCAGGCGGTCGAGGCCGCGGAGCGGGCCGTCGTCCTCTACGCGGAGCTGCACCGGGCCCACCCCGAGGCGTTCGCCGCCGACCACGCGATGGCCCTGAACACCCTGGCCCTGCGGCTCGACGACGTCGGCCGGGGCGCGGAGGGACTCGCCCTGCTGCAACAGGCCGTCCTGCTGTACCGGTCCGTCCCCGAGCCACGGCCGGCCGGTGTCCAGGCGGACTTCGCCCGCTGCTTGAACAACGTCGCGTCGGCGCACCGCGGCGCCGGCCGCGACGTCGAGGCGCTGCGGGCGGCCGAGCAGGGCGTGGCGCTGGGCAGGGCCCTCGCCGAGGCGCAGCCCGACTCGTTCGATCCGCTGTTCGCCCGGCTGGTCACCACCCGGGCCCTGTGCCTGCACCGGCTGGGCCGGCTGGAGGAGGCGGCGGATGCCGCCGAGGTCGCGGTCGCGGCCGCCGCCCCGACCGCGGCCCAGCCGGAGTCGGCCGGCCTGCTGGGCGTCCTCGCCGCCGTCCTGGGCCTGGCCCGTCGGCACGAGGCCGCGCATGCGGCACTGCGGCTGGTGGTGGACGCGCGGCGCGCGCTGGAGCGGATCGACCCCGAGCGCCACCGGGACGGCCTGTTGGAGTCCCTCGACCTGTTCCGCACCCAGCTCACCTCTGCGGGCAAGCACGCCGAGGCCCTCGAACCCACCGTCGAAGCAGTGCGGTTGCGCCGCCTCCAGTTGGAGCGGCAGCCGACCGACGAGCACCGGGCCGGCCTCGCCTCCGCCCTGTCCGGCGCCGGCGACCTGCTGACCCGGCTGGGCCGGCGTTCGGAGGCCGCCGACCACGTGGCGGAGGCGGTCGCGCTGTGGGAGACCCTGCCGCCAGCCGAGCGGGACGCCCGGATGCCTTCCCCGGCCCTCACCGCGCTCTCGCACGCCAACGCGTTGTGGGCGGCCGGGGAGTCCGCCCGCGCGCTGGCGCTGCTCCACGGGGTCGCCGAGTCGTTCGAGCGGATGCCCGCGGCGCATCCGGCCCGCGGCGCCGGGATGGCCCTGTCGCTGGGCCTGCTCGGTTCGCTGTCGGTCGAGGTGGACGGGGCGGAGGCGGCGCTGGCGCACCTGGACCGGGCCGTGGCCGCCGCCCGGGCGATCGAGGGCCTGGGGGTGGAGGCGTACGAGGGCATCGTCGCGGACACCTTCGGCTCCCGGGCCCAGGTGCGCACGGAGTGCGAACCGCCCCACCCGGGAGCGGTCGCGGACGCCGAACGGGCCGTGCGGATCTACCGGGGCCTGCCGGCGGTGGAGGCGGCCGCGCGTGCCGCCCAGGCCGTCGGCGCACTGGCCGCGCTCGGGGTCGCCCGGGCCCAGGAGGGGCTGGCCGAGCAGGCGCTCGCCGACACGGCGGAGGCGCTGGCCGCCGCCCGGCGGCTCGACCCCCCGGAGAGCGACGACCACCGGATCGCCCTCGTGACGGCCCTGCTCGGCCGGGCCCGGAGCGGGCTGCTGACCGGCAGCGGGCGGGCGGAGGCCGCCGCCTGCGCCGGGGAGGCCGTCGTCCGGTTGGAGTCGATGGCGAAGACGAGCCCCGCGCTCTTCGCGTACGCGCTGCGCCGGGCGCACGCGCTGCGCGCGGAGGTGGAGGACGCCGACCGGTGGCCCGCCGGGTGACGGCGGCGCCCCGGTACGCCCCCTGCCGCGGGCGGGCCGGGGTCGGCGGATAGGATGACGCTCCGTCAGTTCTCGCCCACCGGAGGGTAATCGTGTCCGACGACCTGCTCATCGCGAAGATCAGTCACGGCTTCGACCACCTGGACGCCGACGGGGACGGGCGGCTCACCGAGCAGGACCACGTCCTGATGGGGCAGTCGGTGGCGAGGTCGCTGGGGCACCCGGCCGGGTCGGCGCAGGAAGAGCGGATCGTCGGGGCGTACGTGGCGATCTGGCGGGAGCTGCACCTGCCGCACCTGCCGGCCGGGGCGGAGGCGATGGACCGGGCGGAGTTCCTGGCGTCCACCGCCTCGCTGGCCGACGACCCGGCGGCCGCGGCGGCCACGCTCGGGGCGCTGGCCCGGGCCTTCCTCGCGGTGGCGGACGCGGACGGCAACGGCCTGGTCGACGCGGACGAGTTCTTCGCCTTCCAGCGCGGCCACTTCCCGCAGCTGCGCCGCAGTGACGCGGACACGGCTTTCGCGCACCTGGACCGGGACGGCGACGGCACGCTGTCCGCCGGGGAGTTCGAGAGCGCGATCATCGAGTACTGGACCAGCCGCGACCCCGCCGCCCCGGGCAACTGGTGGACCGGCAGCCCGCAGGGCGACCCGGCCCCGACCACGCTCTGACCTGGTCCGGTTGACCGGGCGGCCGCGCCCGGGGGAGCCTGACCGGCATGACGGAACGCACTCCCCAACTGACCGACGAAGCCGAGGCGTTGGACGACCTGCTGGACGCGGCATGCGCCCTGGCGGTGGCCCGGGGCCACAACGAGGTCACCACCGGGCACCTGCTGCTGGCCCTGCCCGAACCGCTGCCCGGCGTCACGCCCGACGCCCTGGCGGAAGCGGTCGAGCAGGCCCTGGTGTCGTACGCCTGGCCGCGCTTCCCCGTCCCGGCGGGCGAGTTCCCCCCGTTCTCCCGGTACGCGGGCGAGGTCCACCGGCGGCTGGCCGACGACGGACCGGGCCCGCTGGCGGCGCGCCTGCCGCTGGCCGTCCTGGACTGCGAGCCGGTCGGCCCCGGCCGCCTGGCGCTGCACGCGCTGGGCCTGACGACGCGGCG
>NZ_JBSGET010000234.1:0-7245 GCF_053603035.1 Kitasatospora sp. NPDC004272
GTTCGGGGGGGGGGGGGGGGTTGTGGGCGGGGGGGGGGGGGGCGGAGCGGGGGCCGGGCGGGGCGGGCCCCACCGGCCCCCCGCCCCGCCCCGGCGGCCGGTCAGTGGCGTCGGCGACGGGCGCCCGCCAGCAGGACCGTCCCGGCGGTGAGCAGCACGGCCGCGCCGACCGCGCCCAGCAGCGGCAGCGGCGAGCCGCCGGTGTCCGGCAGGCTCCCGGCGGGCGGGGACGGCGGCGGGGGAGCGGGGGAGGAGGCGGACGGGGTCGGCGAGGGCGAGGCGGACGGTGACGGCGACGGTGACGGCGACGGGCGGGTCAGCCGGTTGGTGACGGTGAGGATGCTGGTGCGCTCCGCCGGGACGGTGAACTCCCGTCCGAATTCGACGGCTTGTTCGGTGCCGTCGTCGGTGCGCAGCACGGCGCCGGTGGCCGTGTCGATGCCGTCCGCGGCGCCGCTGGCGGGTTCGGTGAGGGTGCAGGCGGTGGCGGTGGTGAAGGTGCGCCGGGGGAGGTCGCCGCGCTCCCGTCCGGGGTCGACCAGCAGGGCCGCCGGGCTCTCGTCGCCGGTGCAGCGCAGTTCGAGGCGGGCGGCGAGCGGGCGCAGTCCGGTGTCGCCGGTGGTCAGCTTGACCAGGTCCAGCCGGGTGACGTGGTGGAAGCGGTTGGTGAACCGGCAGGTGGGGGTGGGCTCCTCGGGGGTGAGGGTGACGTCGGTGACGGCGCGGACCCGGTCGACCGGGCCGGTGTTCGGGCCGCAGTCGGCGCTCTCCAGCTCCCACCAGCCGTCGGCGGTCGGCGGCGGCATCACCTCCTGCACGATGTAGTGGACCTCGCCGGTGACCCGGAGCCGTTCGGCGGCGGGCGCGGCGGTGACCGGGGTGTTCTCGGCGGTGGTGGTGGCGGTGGAGCGGTGGGTGGGCGCGTCCGGTCCGGCGGCGCGGCCGACGGGGTGCGGGGTGATCAGGTAGTCGAAGGTGCCGGTGCCGCCGACGGTGGTCTTCTCGACGGTGATCCGCCCGCCGGGCACGAAGCGGTTGGTCAGCAGGCAGTGCGTCTCGTCGGCGACCGGCAGGTCGTACCTGGCGTTCCACGTCCCGTACGGGGCGCTGCCGGTGGCGGGCCCGGTGGTGACGGGCAGTTCGGTGCCGTTGCAGTACGCGGTGGGGGTGTCCCAGTACCCGGTGGGCCCGGGGGCGGGGACGGCCTCGGCGAGCGCGTAGTGCCCGGGGGAGGGGTGGGCGGCGGAGGCGACGGCGACGGGCGTGCCCTCGGCGGTGGTGGTGACGGGGCTGACCACCACGACGTCGGTGTCCGGGGGCGGGGTCAGCGAGACGTCGAAGGTGCCGGTGCCGCCGATCGACTCCTTCTCCAGCAGTGACGCCCCGGCCTCGCGCCGGTTGGTGTAGGTGCAGGTGACGTGGTCCCCGGCGACCAGCGAGACGGTGGCCCGGCCGGTGGAGTCCGCGCCGAGCGCGCTGGTGCCCGGCCCGCCGTCCGCGCCCACGGCCGTGCAGCTCGGGAAGCCGGGCGGGGCCCAGCCGCTGTCCGGGTCCACGTGTTCTTGGAAGGTCCACGGCGGGTCGCCGGGCCGGGTCTCGCCGCGGACGAAGTCCATCGACGAGGACTTGGTCGAACTCGCGTTCAGGACGAAGTCGTTGACGCCGTCGCCGTTGCTGTCCGCGTACGACAGGTTGCCGTCGAAGCGGAAGGCGCCCTCGCCGTTGCTGCCGTCGGCGACCCGCTTGACCACGGTGATGGTGCCCGCGCCGGGCGGCGGGGTGACGGCGTAGTAGTAGCAGAACACGTGCCGGGTGCCCGACGGGTAGCTCAGGTACTCGACGTTGTCGCCGTTGACGGAGTCCTGGGCGCAGCGCAGCGCCGCGAAGCCGTAGGTGTCCTGGAGCCCGTTCAGCGGCTGCGCCTTGGTGCCGCCCTGGGCGACCAGGTTGCCGTCCTGCGCGGCGGAGCGCTCGGCGGAGGTGAGCGCGACGGTGACCGCGCCCTCCAGGGTGCGGCCGGTGGGGTTCCCGGCGGCGTCCAGTTCGGGGGCGCTCGCGGCGGTGGTGACGTTCTGCCGGAGCGGGGCGGCCACGGTGCTCAGGTTCTGGGTGGCGGGGCTGCGGCCGAAGAACCCGCGGCCGGTGGAGAAGGTCCAGCCGGGCAGCGGCCGGCAGGGCGGCAGCGGCGTCCCGGCGGCCTCCTTGGCGGCGCCGACGCTCTCGGTGCGGGTGTAGTTCGAGTCCGGCCCGAGGTCGCGCAGCGACTCCTGGACGTTGTTGCGGGCCTTGTTGGCCATCACCTGGTCGTACCGGTCGCACACCCGGGCGACGTAGGTGACCAGCAGGTCCCCGGGAGCGGGGGCGGCCGCGGCCGGGCCGGGGAGGGCCGCGAGCAGGGCGGCGGTGGCGAGCAGGAAGCGCAGTCGGCGCACGGCGGCCCGTTCCGTCGGGGACAGTGACGGTCCGAGCGAAACACGGCGGGCGGGCAGGGTAGGACAGCTCCCGGGCCGACGCACCGGCAACCGCCCGAACGGCGGCGCGGTCCGGTGCCGAGCGGGCTCAGGCGAGGGCGTGCAGGCCCAGGGCGAGCAGGACGGCGGCGGTGGCGCGGGTGGTCCACGGCCGGGGGCGGGGGGCGGTGCGGGCCAGCAGGACGGTCCAGCCGAGCAGCCAGGCGGCGAGCAGCGCGGCGTGCGCGGCGGCGAGGGTGAGGACCTGGGCGGGCAGTGGGCGTGCCGCGTCGAGGAACTGGGGGACCACGGTGAGGTAGATGGAGGCGGCCTTCGGGTTGAGGACGTTGGCCAGCAGGGCCTGGACGAAGGCGGGGCTGTCGTGGCGCGGGCGGCGGGCCGGAGGGCGGCCGGCGGAGCGCCAGGTCCAGGCGGCGAGGCCGATCAGGTAGGCCCCGCCGGCGATCCGGACGGCGGTGAGGGCGCCGGGGTGGTGGGCGGTGAGACCGGCCAGTCCGGCGAGGGCGAGGCCGGCGTGGACGGCCAGGCCGCTGACGGTGCCGAGCACCACGGGCAGCGCTCGGCGGCGGCCGTGCTCGGTGATCTGCCGGACCAGCAGGGCCAGGCTCGCGCCGGGCGTGGCGATCAGCGGGAGCAGCGCGAGCAGGAACCCGGCGACGGCGCGGGAGGTGGCCATGGTGGGTGCCTCCTGGGCGGGGGCGGTCAGAGCACGACGCGGTAGTGCGTGGTGAGCCGCCGGTCGTCGTCCAGGACGTGGTAGGCGAGCGCGGGCGGCTGGTCGCGGCCGATGAAGTCCTCGGTCTCCCAGGGGAGTTGCAGCGTCCAGGTGACGGCGGGGCCGACGATCAGCGGCCGACCGGCGAAGGTCGAGGCGGCGGCGGTGTGGGCGTGGCCGGTGAGGACGGCGACCACCTCGGGGTGGGCGTCGAGCAACTCGGCCAACTCCTCCGGCCGTTGCAGGGCGTACCCGTCGGGCAGCGGGTGGTGCAGGGCCACCGGCGGCTGGTGGAAGGCGAGCAACGCGGGCGTGCCGGGCGGGAGTTCGGTGAGCGTGCGGTCGATCCAGCCGAGCGTGGCGGGCTCCAGCAGGCCCTCGTCCCGGCCCGGGACGGTCGAGTCGATCATCAGGATCGCGGTGCCGCCGACCAGGTGCGCCCGGTTGACCGGGGCGGTGCCGGGCTCCTCGCCGAGCAGGGCCTTGCGGTAGGCGGCGCGGTCGTCGTGGTTGCCCGGGCAGTGCAGGACCGGGAAGGGGAGGCCGGCGAGCAGCTCGGCCGCCTCCCGGTACTCGTCCTCGGCGCCGTGGTCGGCGGTGTCGCCGGTGACCAGCAGCGCGTCGACGGGCCGGAGCAGTCCGCGCAGGTGGCGCACGGTGCGTTCGGCGCGCTCGGTGGCGCGCTCGGTGCCGTCGAGGTGCAGGTCGCTGATCTGGGCCAGCAGCAGGGTCACGGGGGCTCCTTCGCCGTCGTCCTAATGGTTGTCTTCCGATTTGGCGTTAGGGACTTTAGGGTAGGGGTGATCCGTTCGGCAAGGGAGAATGTCCACCGGCGGCGGAGACGAGGAGCACCCGATGGCGAACCAGGACGACACGCAACAGCACTGGCCCGCGCTGGACCTGGTCGGCACCGTCCGGCACGACGGCGACGGCGGCGTGCTCGACGACCTGGCCGGGCCCGACGCCACGGCCGCCTGGCTGGCCGAGCGCGCCGAACGCTTCACCGGCTCCGCCGAACCGCCCGCCCCGGACGCGGACCTGCACGCCGAGGTGATCGCGCTGCGCCGCGCCGCCCGCGCCCTGTTCGCCCGCGCCGTCAGCCCCGGCCCGGCCAGCCGCGCCGACGCGCACCGCCTGATGCCCGTCGACGAGGCGCTGGCCCGGCTGAACGCCGCCGCCGCGCTCGACCCGGTCACCCCGCAACTCGACTGGCCCGCCGCCCCCGACGCCCCGCCCCTGGTCCGCCCGCTCTCCTCGGCCCCCGACCCCCGGGCCCGCCTGCTCGCCGCCCTGGCCCGCGCCGTGATCGACTTCCTCTCCGGCCCCCAGCGCGAACACCTGCGAGCCTGCCAGGCCCCGCGCTGCGTCCGGTACTTCGTCAAGACCCACGGCCGCCAGGAGTGGTGCAAGACCTCCTGCGGCAACCGCGCCCGGGTCGCCCGGCACTACGACCGCCAGCGCACCGGCGCGGAGACCTGAGCCGCTAGGGGCCCGGGCCGGCGGGGGCCTACGCCTGGCGCAGGGCCGCCAGTGAGGCCACCGCCAGGGCGGCGGCCCGTTCGGTGGTCGGGCGGAACGGGGCGCCGGACTCCAGGGCGGTGACGGCGGCGTTCACCAGGCCCTGGAGCAGTTGGGCGGTGCGCAGCGGCGTCCGGTCGCCGAGGTCGGACAGGGCGCTGACCAGGGGGGACAGCAGCTTGCGGTGCGCCTCCCCGGCGGCCTCGCGGAGCGCCGCCGCGTCCCGGTCGCCGGCCAGCGCGCGGGCGATCCGGTGCTCGCCGTCGCGCACCAGTTCGCACTGGGCCCGCACGTACGCGGCGACCTGCTGCTCGGGGCCGTCGGCGGCGGCCATCGCGCTGGTGATCCGCTCGGTCCACACCGGGGTGGAGCCGTGCACGACGGCGGCCAGCAGCGCCGACCGGTCCGGGAAGTACTTGTACACGCTGTTGCGGGCCAGGCCGGTGCGCCGGGCGACGGCGGTGAAGGTCACGGCGGCGGCGTCGCCCTCGGACTCCAGCAGTTCGCGGGCGGCCGCGATCAGCGCCCGGTGCTGCTGGGCGCGGTGGTCGGCGACGGTGGCGGCACTGATCTTCGGCACCCGCCCAGTCTAGGAGGCCGCGGTGTCGCCCCGGCCACCCCCGGTTTGGGGACGTGGTGTCGCCATGCTCTATGTTGAGGACACCTCGTCCCCATCCTGGAAGGAGCACGGTGTACCTCGCCCTGCTCGAACTCAAGGCCGCCCGCGGCCGATTCCTGCTCATGGGCTGCGTCGTCCTGCTGGTCGCCGCCCTGGTCGGGATCGTCTCCGGGTTCACCACCGGCCTCGGCGACGACACGGTCTCCGCCCTGCGCCGCCTGCCCGCCACCCACCTGGCGTTCTCCCCGGACGCCAAGTCCGACCAGTTCGCCCGCAGCCTCGTCCCCGCCGGGACCCTCGACCGCTGGCGGCAGCAGCCCGGCGTCCGGGCCACCCCGCTCGGCGTCTCCATCACCCGCGGCACCACCGACCGGCACACCGAGGTCGACCTCGCCGCGTTCGGCGTCGAACCCGGCTCCTTCCTCGACCCCGGCGCCGAGGACGGACGACCCCTCGGCGGCGACGGCCAGTTGGTGATCTCCCGCAAGCTCGCCGACGAGGGCGTCCGGATCGGCGACACCCTCACCGTCGACCGCCTCGGCATCGCCCTGAAGGTCACCGGCATCACCGCCCGCTCCTCCTACGGCCACGTCCCCGCCGGGTACGTCACCACCGCCACCTGGCAGCGGATCCGCTTCACCACCCCGGGCGCGGCCACCCCCGCCGCCGAACTCCCCCAGCAGTACAGCGCGATCGCGCTGCGCAGCACCGGCGGAGCCCGACTCGCGGACGCCGACCAGCAGCTCGGCACCCGGACGGTCACCCTCGACGCGGCCTACGCGGCCGCCCCCGGCTACACCGGCGAGCGCGTCACCATGACCTCGATCCAGTTCTTCCTCTACCTGATCGCCCCGCTGGTGGTCGGCGCGTTCTTCGGCGTCTGGACGGTGCAGCGCCAGCCCGAACTCGCCCTGCTGCGCGCGATGGGCGCCTCCCGCCGCCGCCTGCTCGGCCACACCCTGACCCAGGCCGCCGCCGTCGTCCTCGGCGGCACCCTGGCCGGCGCCGCCCTCGCCTGGGCGGTCGGACTCCTGGTCGGCACCGAGGTCCCGTTCAGCCTCCCCGCGCCCGCCCTCACCGCCACCATGGGCACCGTCGCCCTCGCCGCCCTCGCCGGGGCCGCGCTCACCCTCCGCCGGGTCGCCAAGGCCGACCCGATGACCATGCTCGGAGCCGGACGATGACCGAACTGACCCTGCGCGGCGTGAGCGTCTCCCTCGGCCACGGCGACGCCCGCACCCCCGTCCTGCGCGCCGTCGACGCCGTCTGCGCCCCCGGCGTCCTGACCGCCCTGGTCGGCCCCTCCGGCTCCGGCAAGTCCACCCTGCTCGCCGTCGCGGGCGCCCTGCTGCGCCCCGACGAGGGCCGGGTGCTGCTCGGCGACACCGACCTGGCCGCCCTGAACGACACCGAACGGGCCCGGACCCGGCGCGAACGGATCGGCTACATGTTCCAGAGCGGCAACCTGCTCGGCGGCCTCACCGCCGTCGAGCAGCTCCTCGCCGCCGCCTCGGTGGCCGGCCGCCCCGCCCGGCGGCTGCGCGCCGCCGCGGAGTCCGCCCTCGCCGAAGTCGGCCTCGCCCACCGCCTGCACCACCGCGCCGACCGGCTCTCCGGCGGCGAGCGCCAACGCGTCGCCCTCGCCCGGGCCCTGTTCCTCGAACCCGACCTCCTGCTGATCGACGAACCCACCGCCGCCGTCGACCGCACCCAGGCCGCCGCCCTCACCACCCTCATCGCCACCACCGCCCGGCAGCGCGACTGCGCCGCCCTGGTCGCCACCCACGACCCGGTCGTGGCGGACGCGGCCGGAGCGACCGTCTCGATCTAGTTGTTCTGTCCTGTGAGGTTGGGGACGCGGGTGGCGGGTGGTTGGCCTGCGAGTGCGGTGTGTCCGCGGTGGTGATTGTAGGTGTGGAGCC
>NZ_JBSGET010000235.1:0-7043 GCF_053603035.1 Kitasatospora sp. NPDC004272
GTGGCGGAGCGCACCGCGGCGGCCAGCGCGGTGCCGAGCGGGCCGGCCAGCCGCAGCGCCCCGCGCTCCTTGTGGGCGAGCAGCAGCTGGCGCACCGGCCCGGCGTAGGGGGCGGCGGCGTGCACCGGGGGCAGGCCGGGCGGCGGGCGGTGCGGTCCGGCCGGGCCGGCGGCGGCTCCGTCGAGCAGCGCGCGGCAGGGCGGGCAGAGGCCGGTGAGGCCGCTCCCGCAGCCGGCGCAGCGGGTCGGGAGGAGCAGGTCGAGCAGGGCGGCGAGGACCCGGGCGGAGCCGGATCCGGGCTGGTGGGCGGTGCTGCGGCTCGTCACGGAACCCCTCCGGAACGCCCGCCGGGCGGCGGCATCAGCCATACGGTGGGCGGTGCCGGGCGTGTTGTCCAGACGTTCGCCGGTGTTTCACCCGTAGGTGGGTAGACAGGGGGGAACAGCCGGACCGCCGACCGGACGCCGGTAGCTTCGTTCGACTGGAGAGGCGAGATCCCCGCGGCAGGTGTTGCATGAGGTTTCCAGGGGTTTCGAATCCTCCTGGTGGGGAGGAAGTGAGGTAAGGGCCGGTGGTCCTCGCGGGTTCCCCGGGCGGTGTCCGGGGGGCGGGCGGTGACCGACTGGTCCGGCTGGGTCTCACGCCGGTTCGGGACGCACTCCGGGCCGGTCAGCACGAGGGATCGGAGTTCTGCGTGGACATCGTCGTCAAGGGCCGCAAGACCGAGGTGCCCAAGAGGTTCCGCGAGCACGTGGCCGAGAAGCTGGAGAAGGTCCAGAAGTTCGACACCAAGGCGATCAGCCTGGACGTCGAGGTGTCCAAGGAGCCCAACCCGCGCCAGGCCGACCGCGCCGACCGGGTGGAGATCACCCTGCGCAGCCGCGGCCCGGTGATCCGGGCCGAGGCGTCCGCCAGCGACCCGTGGGCCGCGCTGGACCTGGCCTCCGCCAAGCTGGAGGCGCAGCTGCGCAAGTCCGCCGACCGCCGCCGGGTGCACAAGGGCGGGGTCAACGGGCGGACGCCGGTCAGCGTCGCCGCGGCGACCGCCGCGCTGGCCGACCTGCCCCCCGCCGAGGCCGCCCCGAGCGCCGACGGCACGGCCCGCAGGACCGTGGCGGGCAACCTGGAGGTGGAGGGCGACGGGCCGCTGGTGGTCCGCGAGAAGACGCACGCCGCGGCGCCGATGTCGCTGGACCAGGCGCTGTACGCGATGGAGCTGGTGGGCCACGACTTCTACCTGTTCCAGGAGAAGGACAGCGGCCTGCCGAGCGTGGTCTACCGCCGGCACGGCTACCACTACGGCGTGATCCACCTCAAGGAGGACATGGCCGCCGCGGTGGACGTCGCCGGAGCGGGCGGCGCGATCAACGGGCCCGAAGAGGACTGACCGCGGGGCGCGCGGCGGGTGACCCCGGCGGCCGGAGCGGTCGCCGGGGTCACCCGCGCGTGCGGGGTCACCCAGCCGGGCGGTTCGGCGCCGCAGGGTGACCGCGCCACGGCCCGGCCGTGGAATGATGGGCGGCGTCGGACGTGACGTGATCGGCGGGGGAGGAGCGGATGGGGGACCTTTCGCGCGAGGGCCAGGGGCCGGGGGACACCGGCTTTCCGCCGCACCGCGCGGAGCCGATCCGGGTGCTGGTGGTGGACGACCACGCGCTGTTCCGCCGGGGCCTGGAGATCGTGCTGGCCGAGGAGCAGGACATCCGGGTGATCGGCGAGGCCGGCGACGGCGCGGAGGCCGTGCTGAAGGCCGCCGACCTGCTGCCGGACATCATCCTGATGGACGTCCGGATGCCCCGGCGCAGCGGCATCGAGGCGTGCACCGCGATCAAGGACGTGGTGCCCAGCGCCAAGATCATCATGCTGACGATCAGCGACGAGGAGGCCGACCTCTACGAGGCGATCAAGGCGGGGGCCACCGGCTACCTGCTGAAGGAGATCTCCACCGACGAGGTGGCCACCGCGATCCGGGCGGTGGCCGACGGGCAGTCGCAGATCAGCCCGTCGATGGCGGCCAAGCTGCTGACCGAGTTCAAGTCGATGATCCAGCGCCGCTCGGACGACCGGGAGCTGCTGCCCGCGCCCCGGCTGACCGACCGGGAGCTGGAGGTGCTCAAGCTGGTGGCCACCGGGATGAACAACCGGGAGATCGCCAAGGAGCTGTTCATCAGCGAGAACACCGTGAAGAACCACGTGCGCAACATCCTGGAGAAGCTCCAACTGCACTCCAGGATGGAGGCGGTGGTCTACGCGATGCGTGAGAAGATCCTCGAAATAGGCTGAGCGTCGGCCGGGAGCGCCCGCGGGAGGTTCAGCCCAGCAGCCGCTCCAGCTCCGGCCGCAGCGACTCGTCCGCCAGCTGCTCCACCCGGACGGCCGAGCAGCCCGTCCACTCGGCCGCCTCGCGCAGCGCCTCGGCCAGCGCGGGGACGAACTTCGGTGCGTCCAGCGAGACTTGGCGGGCCACCAGGACGTTGCCGACGCGCGCCGGGTCGACCCGGCCGACCAGTCGGCCGGCGGTGAGCAGCGGCATCGCGAAGTAGCCGTGCACCCGCTTGTGCTTGGGGGTGTACGCCTCCAGGCGGTGGCTCATGCCGAAGATCCGCTCGGTGCGCGGGCGGTCCCAGATCAGCGAGTCGAACGGCGAGAGCAGCGTGGTGCGGTGGCGCCCGCGCCCCGCGGCGGAGCCGCCCGCCGGACCCGCAGCGGCCAGCGCCGCCGGGTCGGCCCAGGCCGGGGCGCCCCAGCCCTCCACCTCGACCGGGACCAGGCCCGACTCCGGCAGCACGGCGTCCAGTTGGGCGCCCTTGAGGCGGTGGTAGTCCATCAGGTCGGCGCGGGTGGCCACGCCGAGCGCGGCCCCGGCCAGCGCCACCAGTCGCACCAGGCACTCGGCGTCGGTCGGGTCCTGCCCGAACAGCTCGGCGGGGACGGCCCGTTCGGCCAGGTCGTAGACCCGCTTCCAGCCGCGCCGCTCGGTGACCACCACGTCCCCGAAGGCGAGCGCCCGCTCGACGGCGATCTTCGTGTCGGACCAGTCCCACCACTCGGAGGTCTTCTTGGCGCCGCCGAGGCCGGTGGAGGTCAGCGGGCCCTCGGCGCGCAGCTTGTCGATCACCTGGGCGTAGGCGGAGGAGGAGACCGGGTGGCCCCAGACCCGGTCCTTGGCCCGGTAGGCGCGGCGGCGGAAGGCGAACAGCGGCCACTGCTCGATCGGCAGCACGCAGGCCGCGTGCGACCAGTACTCGAAGGCGGTGCCCCGGCCCCAGTACGCCTGCTCGACCGGGCGGCGGCCGACCGCGCCGAGCCGGGCGTACGGCACCAGCTCGTGCGAGCGGGCCAGCACCGAGATGGTGTCCAACTGGACGGCGCCGAGCCGCCGCAGCACGCCCCCGGCGCCGGCCCGGCGGTCGGGCGGACCGATCAGGCCCTGGGCGCGCAGGGCGATCCGGCGGGCCTGGTCCGCGCCGAGCCGGACGGTGGGCGGGGGCGCCGCCGCTGCGGACGCGGACGGTGCGGCGGGAGTCGCGGAGGGTGACTCGACAGGGATCTCGGCCATGGGGCGAGGCTAGGCGGGGGCACTGACAACCGACCGGGAGCGAACCGCTTTGACCGTTTGGACCCGGCATCGGACGATGTGCTCCCAGGGGTGACACAGGAATAGCGTGCTGACGGACCTCCCGGCCGCTCGGACTCCTCGCATACGATGGCCCGTACGGTGGGGTGAACTCCCCACCGGCAGTCATCCAGAGCCGAATGAGGCAAGGAGCCCGCTCACGTGTCCGTCTTCGACAAGATCCTGCGCGCAGGCGAGGGCAAGATCCTCCGCAAGCTGCAGCGGATTGCCGCCCAGGTCAACTCGATCGAAGAGGACTTCGTCAACCTCACCGACGAAGAGCTGCGCGCGCTGACCGACGAGTACAAGTCCCGCCTGGCCGACGGCGAGAGCCTCGACGACATCCTCCCCGAGGCGTTCGCGACCGTCCGCGAGGCCGCCAAGCGCGTCCTGGGCCAGCGCCACTACGACGTGCAGATCATGGGCGGCGCCGCCCTGCACTACGGGCACGTCGCGGAGATGCGCACCGGCGAGGGCAAGACCCTGGTCGGCACCCTGCCCGCGTACCTGAACGCGCTGACCGGCAAGGGCGTGCACCTGATCACCGTCAACGACTACCTCGCCGAGCGCGACTCGGAGTGGATGGGCCGGGTGCACCGCTTCCTGGGCCTGGAGGTCGGCGTGATCCTGGCGAACATGTCGCCGGCCGAGCGCAAGCGCCAGTACGGGATGGACATCACGTACGGCACCAACAACGAGTTCGGCTTCGACTACCTGCGCGACAACATGGCGTGGTCGCAGGACGAACTGGTGCAGCGCGGCCACAACTTCGCGATCGTCGACGAGGTCGACTCGATCCTGATCGACGAGGCCCGCACCCCGCTGATCATCTCCGGCCCGGCCGACCAGGCCACCAAGTGGTACAACGACTTCGCCAAGCTGGTGCAGCGCCTCAAGATCGACCGCGACTACGAGGTCGACGAGAAGAAGCGCACCGTCGGCATCCTGGAGGAGGGCGTCGGCCGGGTCGAGGACTACCTCGGCATCGACAACCTCTACGAGTCGGTGAACACCCCGCTGGTGGGCTTCCTGAACAACGCCATCAAGGCCAAGGAGCTCTACAAGGTCGACAAGGACTACGTCGTCATCAACGGCGAGGTCATGATCGTCGACGAGCACACCGGCCGCATCCTGGCGGGCCGCCGCTACAACGAGGGCATGCACCAGGCGATCGAGGCCAAGGAGGGCGTCGAGGTCCAGAACGAGAACCAGACGCTGGCCACGATCACCCTGCAGAACTTCTTCCGCCTCTACGACAAGCTGTCCGGCATGACCGGTACCGGCACCACCGAGGCGGCCGAGTTCCACCAGATCTACAAGCTCGGCGTGGTCCCGATCCCGACCAACAAGACCCCCAAGCGGATCGACCAGCCCGACCTGATCTACAAGTCGGAGCCGGCCAAGTTCGCCGCCGTGGTCGAGGACATCGCCGAGCGCTACGAGAAGGGCCAGCCGGTCCTGGTCGGCACCGTCTCGGTCGAGAAGTCCGAGTACCTGTCGCAGGAGCTGCGCAAGCGCGGCATCCCGCACGAGGTGCTGAACGCCAAGCACCACGAGCGCGAGGCGCAGATCGTCGCGCAGGCCGGCCGCAAGGGCGCCGTCACCGTCGCCACCAACATGGCCGGCCGCGGCACCGACATCATGCTCGGCGGCAACCCCGAGCACCTGGCCGCCGCCGAGCTCGCCCAGCGCGGCATCACTCCCGAGGAGACCCCGGAGGAGTACGAGGGCGCGCTCCCGGCCGCGATGGAGAAGGCCAAGCTCGCGGTCAAGGCGGAGCAGGAGGAGGTGCAGGAGATCGGCGGCCTGTACGTCCTGGGCACCGAGCGGCACGAGTCCCGCCGGATCGACAACCAGCTGCGCGGCCGCTCCGGCCGCCAGGGCGACCCGGGCGAGTCCCGGTTCTACCTGTCGCTGGGCGACGACCTGATGCGCCTGTTCAAGGCCAGCATGGTCGAGCGCGTGCTGTCGATGGCGAACGTCCCGGACGACGTGCCGATCGAGTCGAAGATGGTCACCCGCGCCATCGCTTCCGCGCAGACCCAGGTCGAGCAGCAGAACTTCGAGATCCGCAAGAACGTCCTCAAGTACGACGAGGTCCTCAACCGCCAGCGCGAGGTCATCTACGGCGAGCGCCGCCGCGTCCTGGAGGGCGAGGACCTGCAGGAGCAGGTCGGCCACTTCATGGACGACACCGTCGCCGCGTACGTCAACGCCGCCACCGGCGACGGCTTCGAGGACGACTGGGACCTCGACAAGCTGTGGACCGCGCTCAAGCAGCTCTACCCGGTCTCGCTGGACCTGGACGAGCTGGAGGAGGAGGCCGCGGACAGCGGCGGCCTGACCCCCGAGTTCCTCACCAAGGCCATCCAGGAGGACGTGGCCGCCGCGTACGGCCGCCGCGAGGACGAGCTCGGCGAGCAGATCATGCGCGAGCTGGAGCGCCGGGTCGTCCTGTCGGTGCTGGACCGCCGCTGGCGCGAGCACCTCTACGAGATGGACTACCTGCAGGAGGGCATCGCGCTGCGCGCCTACGCCCAGCGCGACCCGCTGGTCGAGTACCAGCGCGAGGGCTTCGACCTGTTCTCCGCGATGATGGAGGGCATCAAGGAGGAGTCCATCGGCTACCTGTTCAACCTGGAGGTCCAGGTCGAGCAGCAGGTCGAGGAGGTCCCGGTGCCGGACGACGAGCAGGTGCTGCTCGACAAGCTGGAGAAGGACGCCGCCGTCCCGGCCGCCCGCCCGGAGATCCGGGCCAAGGGCCTGGAGGCCCCCGAGCGCAAGAAGCTCCACTACATCGCCCCGTCCGACGAGATCGGCGGCGGCGTGGTCGAGGGCGACTTCGAGGACGAGGACGGGTCGGCGTCCGAGGGCGACGGCCTGACCCGGGCCGAGCGCCGCAAGGCCGCCAAGGCGGCGAAGGGCGGGCGGCGCCGCAAGGCCTGACCAGGTCCGTGCTCTCCGTGCTCTCCGTGTTCCGCGGGGCGCCGCTCCTTCCGGGGGTGGCGCCCCGCGGCGCTTCCCGGACACCGCGTTCCCGCCGGTCACTTGGTCTCCACCGCGGCGCACTGCCACTGGCCGGTGCGGGTGTGCCGCTCCAGGCGGAACGCCAGCACGTGGTGCCGCGGGCCCAGCTCGACCCGCACGCACGCCTCCACCGCGCCCGGACCCGGCGCGCAGTCGTGCACCCGGCCCAGCCGCGGACGCTGGACCCGGCCGCGCGGGCGCAGCGGGCCGCTGCGCACCAGCGCGGCCAGCTGGTGGAAGCCCGGCAGCGTGGTGTGCCGCTGCAGCTGGTGCACCGGGCGGACCCCGCACAGCACCTCCACCAGCCGGTGGGCGAAGCGGCCGGCGAGGTCGGCGTGGCCGGTGCTGCCCGGGGCGGCCGTCCCCGGCCGGAGCGGCGGCCCGGAGCCGTCGCAGGCCG
>NZ_JBSGET010000236.1:0-7012 GCF_053603035.1 Kitasatospora sp. NPDC004272
GCTTCATGGCCAAGGACGACGTGTTCAAGCACAAGGTCTCCGGCCCGCTGAAGGTCGGTCGGCCGGTCAGCGGGCCGCCCGGCGGGCCAGGGCGCGCAGCAGCCGGGAGCGGCCGGCCCGGGGCACCGTCCACAGGGTCTGGCCGGTGACGCCCCAGCGGGCGAGCAGGGTGTTGGCGGCCTGGAAACCGGTGGTGGCGGCGCGTTCCATCAGGGCGACGGGCAGGTCGGTGCGGACGAGGTCCCCGGCGAGGACGACGGCGGGGTGCGGGGTGGTGACGCCGGGGCGGCGCGGCCAGCCGCCGACCGGGAAGACCGGGCAGTCCCGGCGCCATTCGTGGCGGACGTCGACCGTCCGGGCGTCGCGGGTCTCCGGGTAGACCTCGTGCAGCCGGGCCGTCATGCGGTCCTGGAACTCCTCCGGTTCGGCGTCCTCGGCCACGGCGTAGGCGTGCAGTTCGACCACGGACCCGCCGGTGCGGGCGGACCAGCGGGCCGCTTCGCCCTCCCAGCGCTCCAGCACGCTGACGTTGTCCAGCCCGTCGTAGCCGCTGGTGCCGAGGAAGCCCGGCCGGTCGGCGGCGACGGGGCGGTCCAGCCAGAGCCGGGTGACCAGGAAGGGCGGCGCGGTGCGCAGCGCGGCGATGTCGGCGCGCCAGGCCGGGTCGCCCAGGTCCGCGGAGGCCGCGACGAGGTCCCGCAGGCCGGCCGGGTCCAGGGCGAGGACCACGGCCTGGTGGCGTTCGGTGCCCCGGCCGGAGGTCGCCACTTCGAGGTCCCCGCCGGGCAGCGGCCGGACCGCGTCGACGGCGGAGCCGGTGCGCAGGTCGGCGCCGAGGGCGGTCAGGTAGGCGGCCAGCGGGTCCCACAGGGCCTGCGGGTAGGGCTCGGCGGGGACGTCGAAGAGCAGTCCTTCGGAGGAGCCGAGGAAGTAGATGTGGAACATCAGCAGCAGTTCGGCGGCGGACAGGTCGCGCGGGTCGGTGAAGAAACTGCGGGAGAACACCTCGAAGGCGAGGTCGCGGGCGGCCTCGGGGAAGTTGATCCGCTGCAGCAGGTCGTGCGCGCTGGTGGTGTCGTGGCGTTCGAAGACCTCGGGGAGGCGGACGTCCAGCAGCGGGAGGGCGGCCCGGGCGTCCAGGGCGGCGAGGTCGCGCAGGCCGAAGGTGGGGCTGAGGGCGACGAAGCCGGCGGCGCTGAACGGCGGGGTGCGCGGCACCCGGGCGAAGCTGTCGGTCGCTCCGGAGCGCCGGCGCAGCGGGTAGTCGGGCAGGCCGACCAGCCGGGTCAGGCCGGGGTCGGTGCGCCGCAGCAGGCCGCGCAGGTTGTAGTACTGGCGGAAGAAGGCGTGGAAGCCCCGGCTCATGGTCGCGGTGGACCCGTCGGCGAGGCGGGTGCGCCAGCCCGCGACCCGCCCGCCCAGCACGGGCTCCCGTTCGTGGAGGACCACGTCGATGCCGCGTTCGGCGAGGGCCGTCGCGGCGGCCAGGCCGGCGATCCCGCCGCCGACCACGGCCACCCGGGGCGGCTCGGCCCCGGGGAAGCGGGCGTGGCCGGGGGCGGCGGGGAGCACTTCGGCGCGGCGGTCCCGCCCGTGCCGGGCGCCGGACGGGGTGCGGCTCATGCCCGCACCGCCGGGAGGACGGCGGCGGGGCGGGCGGGGCGGTCGTGGTGGTGCCGGGGCTGGGTCAACGGTGGTCCTCAGGGGTGTGCGGGGCTGGTGCCGGGCGCGGCCCGGCGGGGCAGCAGCGGCAGTTCGGCGGCCGACCGCAGCATGGGGCCGACGGGGCAGCGCAGGCCGATGCGGAGTCCTTCGAGGGGGGTGCTCGCGCCGTCCAGGAAGCGGAGCACCTGGGCGGCGGGGGTGCGGCGGAACAGGTCGGTGAAGAAGCGGGGCCCGTCGACCCGGCCGGTGTCCAGGGCGCGCAGCAGGACCGCGTCCATGGCCAGGTCCCGTCGGCGGTGGGGGGCGGGGGCCGGGGCGGGGCGGTGCGGCGCGGCGGGGCGGCCGAGGGCCTCGGTGATGGCGCGGCTCTGCCGCTGGACGGCGGCGAAGGTGTAGCCGGTGGCGGGGCGGGTGGCGCCGCCGGCCGTGCCGATGTGCACGTGCGCGGGGGCGGTGCGGCGGGGGAAGCGGCCGTCCGTCATCGGGATGGCGCCCTGTTCGACGCCCTCCACCGTGAGCCCGCCCAGGCCCAGGACTCCCCCGGTGTAGGCGCGCAGGGCGCGTTCGTAGGCGGGGACGGTCAGCGGGTGCCGGGAGAACTCGGTGTACTCCACCAGGGCGCGGTCGGGGGCCAGCGGCAGGACGTACCCGAAGGCGAGGCCGTGGGCGGGCTGCGGGACCCGGAAGTCCATCAGGTCCGCCGTGCCCGGGTCGAAGCGCGGGCGGTCGGTGCGCACGAACCAGCCCCGGAAGTGCTGCAGCAGGGCGGTGCGGGCCAGCGGGGCCCGGGCGGGCGGCCGGGAGTCGAAGACGTACCGGGCGTCGAGGGTGAGCGGCCGCCCGGCCGGGTCGTCGGCGTGCACGCGGGCGCCGGGCCGGCCGTCCGTCCTCGCCCGCACGTGCCGGACGGTGGCGCGCAGGACCCGGGCCCGGGGATGGGCCGCGAGGCGGGTGCGGACCAGTTCCTCGAAGGCGGTGGAGCGCAGCATCCGGTAGCGCAGGGGGGCGGGTGCCGCTTCGACCCGCTGGCCGTCGGGGCCGGTGATCCGCAGCCGGGACCACTGCGCGGTGACGGCCTCCTCGTACGCCCCGGGCCCGTCGTCCCAGAAGCACCAGGTCCGGGGGGCCGGGCGCAGCGGGCCCTCCGGCGCCTCGACGAGGGTCACGTCGAACCGGGGGCCGCCGCCGGCCCCTTGCAGGTCGTGCCTGACCAGGCAGTCGGCCAGGCTGAGTCCGGCGGCTCCCCCGCCGATGATCACCAGCGCGAGGGGCGCGGCCTCCGGAGTGCCTGTCAACTCGCTTCCGCCTTCCGGCTCCGGACGGGGTGCGGGGCGTCCGACCCGTCCCCGGCGTGCGGCCCGGGCTCCGTCCGGCGGGGCGCCCCGGGGGTGCTCCCACCCTGTCACCTCTGCCCCGGGCCGGTCGCGCCATCCGCCGGGACGGGCCGCCGTGTCGCCGTCCGGTGGATCCGGCGCGGCGGGCGCGGCAGGTCCGCCTCCCGCCCGAACGGTGCGCAAGCGGTGCGCCTTTGCGCCCGGGCGCGGCCGGGTGGAGCGTGGGGAGTGGAAGCGAACCGGTACGCCACGAGACTCGGAACCACCGGGAGGACGCCATGTCCGTCAGCCACTCCGTCCCCGCTTCGGTCGGGTTGCCCGGCCACTCCCTGCCGGTCGAGACCCCCGAGTGCGAGGGCTCGACCACGCACGGCATCTCCACCCCCGAGGCGGTGGAACTGCGCACCGCCTGGCCCGGCTGGGTCCCCCTGCTGGTCATCATGGTCATGGTGGTCTGCTGCATCGGCTTCGCCCTCGGGCGGATCTTCGCCTGAGGAACCGCCGCCCCGGACCCGGCCCCGGATCCGGCCGCAGCGGGTCAGCGGCGGCGGTCGGCGAGGGTGCGGGCCGCGGCGGCGATCGCCTGGCGGGAGATGCCGGCGGCCCGCAGGAGCTCCTCGGTGGTGCCGGAGCCGGGGAGGCCGGTGGCGCCGAGGTGGGTGACCGCGGGGTGGGCGTCGGCGGCGGCGAGGGCGGACAGGACGGCCTCGCCGAGGCCGCCCTCGGGGTGGTGGTCCTCGGCCACCACCAGGGCCCCGGTCTCGCGGGCGGCGCGCAGCAGGGCGTCGGTGTCGACGGGCTTGACGGAGTAGAGGTCGAGCACCCGGACGGGGACGCCCTCCTCGGCCAGCAGGTCGGCGGCGGCCAGGCACTCGTGCAGGGTCACTCCGGCGCCGACCAGGGTGACCCGGTCGTCCGGGCCGTGGCGCAGGGTCTTGGAGCCGCCGATCGGGAACTCCTCCTCGGGGCCGTACAGCACCGGGTAGGCACCGCGGGTGGTGCGCAGGTAGGAGATGCCGGGCAGGTCGGCCACGGCGGCGGTCAGGGCGGCGGTGGCGGTGGCGTCGGCCGGGTAGAGGACGGTGGAGCCGCGGACGGCGCGCATCATGGCGAGGTCCTCCAGGCCCATCTGGGAAGGGCCGTCGGCGCCGATCTCCACGCCGGTGTGGGTGCCGCACAGCGTCATGCTGATCTGGGAGACGGCGGCCATCCGGATGAAGTCGTGGGCGCGGGTGAGGAAGGCGGCGAAGGTGGTCGCATAGGGCCGGAAGCCCCGCACGGCCATGCCGACGGCGGTGGCGACCATCTGCTGTTCGGCGATGTAGCTCTGGAAGTACCGGGTGGGGTGGGCCTTCGCGAAGTCCTCGGCGTGGGTGGAGTTGCCGACCTCGGCGTCCAGCGCGACCACGTCGGGGCGGGCGCCGAGGGCGGCGAGCGTCCGGCCGTAGGCGACCCGGGTGGCGACCTGCTCGCCGGGCTCGAAGCGCGGCAGTTCGACCTCGGGGGCGTGCACCTTGAGGGCGGGGCTGCCGTGCGGGGGCTGCGGTCCGCGCACCCGCAGGTCGCGCTGCCCGCCCAGTTCGGCGACGGCGCGTTCGGCGAGGTCCTCGGGCAGCGGCTTGCCGTGCCAGCCCTCCTGGTCGGCGACCTCGGCGACGCCCCGCCCCTTGACGGTGCGGGCGACGATCACGGTGGGCGCGGTGCCGTCGGCGGCCGTGGTCAGGGCCCGGTCGACGGCGTCCAGGTCGTGGCCGTCGACGACCAGGGCGCGACAGCCGAAGGCCTCGACCCGGCGGGCGTAGGCGTCGGTGTCCCACTGGAGTTCGGTGGGGCCGCTCTGGCCGAGCCGGTTGACGTCGATGATCGCGGTGAAGTTGCCGAGCCGGTGGCGGCCCGCCGCGTCCAGGGCCTCCCAGACGGAGCCCTCGGCGGTCTCGCTGTCGCCGCACAGCACCCACACCCGGAAGTCGCGGCGCTCCAGGTCGCGGCCGGCCAGCGCGATGCCCACGGCGTAGGCGACGCCCTGGCCGAGCGAGCCGGTGGCCAGGTCGACCCAGGGCAGTTCCGGGGTGGGGTGGCCCTGGAGGCGGTGGCCGAAGCGCCGGTAGGTGGTCATCAGCTCCTCGTCGCCGATCGCGCCCGCGGCCTTGAACATCGCGTACAGCAGCGGGGAGGCGTGGCCCTTGGAGAACACCAGGTGGTCGGCGTCCGGGTTGTCGGGCGCCTCCCAGTCGTAGCGCAGGTGGCGGGCCATCAGTACGGCCATCAGGTCGGCGGCGGACAGGCTGGAGGTGGGGTGCCCGGACCCGGCCGAGGTGCTGGCGCGGACGGCGTCGACGCGCAGTTGCTGGGCGAGGTCGAAGAGCCGGGCGGGTTCGGTGTCGGGGCCGAGCAGGGACTGGGCGGTCATGTCGGACGGCCTTTCTGGTCGTGGGGTGCGTCGGGCCGCGGGGTGCGGGGCCGGGAGGGATGGCCGCGGCGCGCCTACCCGCTGGGCCGGGTCCGACGCACGGGTCGTCCGCCCGGCCCCCGCCCGGCCCCGGGAGCGCGGACCGGAGCGGGGCGGGGTGTCGGACGGGGCGGGGTGGGTAGAGGCGGGGCACAGCCGAGGAGGTGATGGAGATGGCAGCGACCACCGTGGTCCGGCGCCCCGCGCCACCGCGTCCGCGTCCCCCGCTCGACCTGCGTACCCCCTCCGGCCGCCCGATGCCCTACTGAACCCGCCGTCCGGCGCAGGCCGGAGGGGCGGGTCCGCCGGTGCGGGCCGGGCGCCCGGGAGGGTCCGGGCCGGGGCGCGGGAAGCGGTCCGCCCCGCGAGGCGGCGGGCGGGAGGGCGTCACCCGATCGGGTGGTGCGATCCCGGCGGGGCGGCGCGTCCGGTGCCCGCCCGGCTCCGGCTCCCGCTCCGCGACGTCGGCCGCGCCCGCCGCCTCGACGCGCCCGATACTGGAGGGCGGGGGCCGCGAACGGGCCTTCCGGGAGCACCGGCGCACCGCCGCCGCGGTGACGGCCGGCGGCGGCGCGGCCGCCCGGGACTGTCCGGGCCGCTGCCGGGCAGACGGACCGGTGGGAAGTCCGCACGGGAGTGGAGGCGAGCACATGGCACCGATCGGTGAGCCGGAACGGCCGGGGGGTCTCCCCGGAGACCCGGACGAGATCACGGCGGAGCTGGCCCGGATCGCCGCCGAGGTGGAGGAGCGGGACGACGGGTCGCGGGGCGGCACGGCGCGCCGGGTGCGCGCGCTGGCGCGACGGCTGGGCAACGGCCTGGCCCGCGGCGGCCACCGGCTCGGGACGGGTCCCCGCAACGGGCTGCGGATGCTGACCGAGCGGCTGCTGGACGCGGCCCCGCGGATCCCGGTGCGGAACCTGGCGACGCTCCGGGCCCAGCACCCCGGGGCCGGGACGCCGGACGAGCTGGCGGACCTGCTCGTCGCCGGGTCGGTGCGGGCGTCGACCGCGGTCGGCGCGAGCGCCGGAACGGTGGCGATGATGCCCGTACCGCTGGTGATGCCGGTCGAGCTGGCGTCCGAGCTGCTCGCCTCCGCGGCGATCGAGTTGAAACTGGTCGCCGAGCTGTACGCGGTCTACGGCCAGGTGCCGGAGGGCTCCGCGCGGCAGCGCTCGTACGCGTACCTGGCGGTGTGGAGCGAGGGCCGGGGGATGGACCTGACCCGCCCGGGGGCGCTGCTGGCGCTGAACCGGAGCGCGGCGCTGCGCCGGCAGGTGAGCAGGCGGCTGACCCGCTCGGGGCTGCGCAGGCTTCCGACCCTGGCCCCGCTGCTGGCCGGTGCGGTGATCGGGGCGCGGGTCAACCGCAAGGACACCCTGCGGCTGGCCACCGCCGTCCGGGAGGACCTGCGCGGGCGCCGACCCGCCGACCCCGGCTACTGGGACGCCGCCGGGGCCTGACCAGAGGCCGGTCCGGTCGCCGCGCCCGGTGCGCCGGGCGGTCGATCGTGCGCCGGGCGGTCAGCCGTGCGCCGGGGGCCGCGGTGCGGGGCGGCGCTGCG
>NZ_JBSGET010000237.1:0-6830 GCF_053603035.1 Kitasatospora sp. NPDC004272
CCACCGCCGCGCACGCCGCCGCGCGGCGCCGTCGCGGTGCCGTCCCGGTGCCCGTCGGCACCGCGACGGCGGCCTCCCGGCCCCGGGGACGTTCGCGTGGTCTGATGAAACGTCGGGCGCGCGGGCACGGAGAGCGAGGCTGGTCGGGCATGCGGATCGCGGTCATCGGGGCGAACGGCGCGATCGGTCGGTGCGTGGTGACCGAGGCGCTGGCCCGGGGGCACCGGGTGACGGCGGTGGTGCGGCGGCCGGAGCAGTACCAGGGGCTGGCGATCAGCGTGGAGCGCGGGGACGTGCTGGACCCGGCGGACGTGGCGCGGGTCGCGGCGGGCCGGCAGGCCGTGGTGAGCGCGGTCGGCGGCGGGGACGGTCCGGGCCGGGGGCGGCTGGTGGAGCCCGCCGCGCACGCGCTGGTCGCGGGGCTGCGGGGGCTCGCGGACGCGGCGCCGCGCCTGCTGGTGGTCGGCAGCGCCGGCAGCCTGGCCACCGCTTCGGGCGCGCCGCTGTGGGACGACCCGGCGGTGACGCCCCGCCAGTTCGAGCTGATGCGGGCGCACGGCCGGGCCCTGGACTACCTGCGCACGGTGCGCGACCTCGACTGGACGGTGCTCAGCCCGCCGCAGAGCCTGGTCCCGGGCGAGCGCACCGGCGCCTACCGCTCCGGCGCCGACGAGCTGGTGACGACCCCGGACGGCCTGTCCACCCTCTCGCTGCCGGACTTCGCGGCCGCCCTGGTCGACGAGCTCGAACAACCGGCCCACCGCGGCGAACGCTTCACCTGCGCCTACTGAACCCCGTCCGGGGCGGCACCCCGCAGCGGCGCGCCCATGGGGCACCAGGTCGCGTGCGGGCTGCGGTACCGCTCGGCCCCGTACAGCACGGTCGCCTGCCCCAGCAGGCCGACGAGGACGATCGGCGCCACGACGGCCAGCACGGTGTGCCCGGCCCGCTCCCGTTCCGGTCGGCGGAACAGCGAGTGGCCGAGCTGCCAGGCCGCCCAGCCGAAGGCGGCGGCGCCCGCCACCAGGCCGGCGAGGGCGAGCGCGGGCGCGTGCCCGGAGATCCGGAGGGTGCCGAAGCAGTGCCGGCCGAGTTCGGCCTGGAACGCGGACAGCGCCCACAGCGCCGCGACGGTGCAGGCCCAGCCGCCCCCGGCCGCCAGCAGGCTGTAGCGCGTCCGGTGCCACCAGCGCACCCGTTCCTCGTCCATTCCCGCCCCGCCTCGCCTCGGTCGTCCTCTGTCAGATCCGGACGCCGCCCGGGCCGAGGAGGTTGCGGCCGGCCCGGGCGGGTCGGCCGGGGGTCAGCCGAACTGGACCGAGCGCTTGGCCAGGCCCATCCAGAAGCCGTCGATGACACTGCGCTGCTCGCCGAGGTCGGCCTCGCCGGCGCCGAGGGTGACGAAGAGCGGGGCGAAGTGCTCGGTGCGCGGGTGGGCGAGGCGGCCGGCCGGGGCCTTGTGCTCGAAGTCGAGCAGGGCGTCGAGGTCGCGGGCCTCCAGGGCGCGGCGGCCCCAGTCGTCGAACTCGGCCATCACGGAGGTGATCCGGCCGTCGGGGGAGAGGGCGCGCAGGTTGTGGGTGAAGAAGCCGGAGCCGACGATCAGGACGCCCTCGTCGCGCAGCGGGGCGAGCTTGCGGCCGATCTCCATCAGCTTGCGCGGGTCCAGGGTGGGCAGCGAGACCTGCAGGACCGGGATGTCCGCGTCGGGGTACATCTCGACCAGCGGGACGTACGCGCCGTGGTCGAGGCCGCGGTCCGGCACGTCCTGCACGGGGGTGCCGGGGGCGCTGAGCAACTTGCGGACGGAGGCGGCGAGTTCGGGCGCGCCGGGGGCGGCGTACCGCACCTGGTAGTAGTGCTCGGGGAAGCCCCAGAAGTCGTACACCAGCGGGAGGGTGCGGACCGCGCCGATCGCCAGCGGGGCCTCCTCCCAGTGTGCGGAGACCATCAGGATCGCCTTGGGGCGGGGCAGGTCGGCGGACCAGGCGGCGAGCTGGCCGGGCCAGACCGGGTCGTCGGCGAGCGGGGGCGCGCCGTGCGAGAGGTAGAGGGCGGGCATGCGCTCGGTGGTGGGGGTGCTCATGGGTCCGTCCTCCTGTAGCCGGCCTGTAGTTCAAATTTGAACCTCGTGCCTCCGAAGGTACACCTGAGTTCGAATTTGAACAACCGGAGTAGACTGCGGCGCATGGACGATCCCCGCTGGCTCGACGAGACCGAGATGGCCGCCTGGCGCGGGTTCGTCGCGGCCACCAACCTGGTCGCCCGCCGCCTGGAGCGCCAGCTCAAGGAGGACGCGGGGCTCTCCCACACCCAGTACGAGATCCTGGTCCAGCTCTCCGCCGCCCCGGGCGGCTCGCTGCGGATGACCGACCTGGCCGACCGCCTGATCACCTCCAAGAGCGGCCTCACCTACCAGGTCACCCAGCTGGAGAAGGCGGGCCTCGTGGCCCGCCGCTCCTGCCCCAGCGACGTGCGCGGCGTCTTCGCCGAGATCACCGACCAGGGCTGGGCGACCCTGCGCGCCGCCGCCCCGGGGCACGTCGCCGCCGTCCGCGAGGCGCTGATCGACGTGCTCACCCCGGCCCAGCTGGCCGCCCTCGCCGACAGCCTCGGCACCGTCAGCGACCGCCTGCGCGCCGCCGACTCCTGAGCCCCGCCCCGCCGACTCCTGAGCCCCGCCACCCCGCCGTCACCCGGCCGGCACCGGCGGCAGGCCCAGCAGCGCCGCCACCCGCTCCACCGTCGCGTCCTCCCCGTCCGCCAGCACGGTCTCGACGCCCAGCGCCCGGGCCGGCGGCAGGTTGGCCGGCTGGTCGTCGACGAACACGCACGCCCGGCCCGGCAGCCCCATCGCCTCCAGCACCAGCCGGTAGATCGCCGGGTCCGGCTTGGCGAGGCCCACCCGCTCGGAGATCACCGCGACGTCGAACAGCTCCCAGAGGCCGAGCGCCGCGTACGGGTCGTACGGGTCGGTGCCGAAGCTGTTCGACAGCAGCGCGACGGTGTGCCCGGCCGCCCGCGCCGCCCGCGCCAGGGCGATCATCCGGACCGCCGGGCGGACGCCGGACCAGGCCCGGCCCATCAGGTCCACGTGGTCGGCGAGGCCGAGGGCGGGGGCGACCCGCCGGTTCCACTCGGCCTGCCCGATCCGCCCGACCTCCAGGTCCGCGTACAGCGCCCGCACCGCCGGGTCCCCGGTCAGGGCCCGCCACCAGGCGTCCGGGGCGAGGCCCTCCCGCTCGCACCAGGCCCGGTGGGAGGTCCCGGCGCCCCGGGTGAGGACGCCCGCGAAGTCGAGGATCAGCCCCCGCGGCGGGGGCCGGTCCGTTCCGCCGCCGTCCTGCCGCGTCCCGTCGCCGTGCGGCTGCGCCACGGTGGTTCCCCCTCCGGTCGGTGGTTTCGGTCCCCGGAGGGGGTCTTCCCCGTTCTCGGGCCGGTCAGAGCGCCGTCGCCCGCACGCACAGCACGTCCGGCAGGTGGGAGGTGAGCAGCGACCAGTGCTCGCCGCCGTCGGGGGAGCCGTACACCTCGCCGTTGCGGTTGCCGAAGTAGACGCCCGCCGGGTCGCCGTCGTCGGTGCACAGCGCGTCGCGCAGGACGACGCCGTAGTGCTCCTCGGCGGGCAGGCCGGCGGTCAGCGGCTGCCAGGTCTCGCCCGCGTCGGTGGTGCGGAAGACCCGGCAGCGGCGGTCGACGGGCAGCCGGGCGTAGTCGGCCTCCAGCGGGAACAGGTACGCGGTGCCGGGGGTGCGCGGGTGCGCGGCGACGCCGAAGCCGAAGTCGGCGGGCAGGTCGCCCGAGATCGACTTCCAGGTCCGCCCGGCGTCGTCGCTGCGGTAGACCCCGCCGTGGTTCTGCAGGTAGAGCCGGTCCGGGTCGCCCGCGTCCCGGGCGATCTTGTGCACGCACTGGCCGAACTCGGGGAACCGGTCGGGCAGGAAGTCGGCCCGCACGCCGAGGTTGGACGGCCGCCAGCTCAGGCCGCCGTCGGCGGTGCGGTAGGCGCCGCCGGAGGAGACCGCGACCAGCAGCGCGTCCGGGTCGCGCGGGTCGGTGAGGACGGTGTGCATGCCCTGGCCGCCGTAGCCCGCGCCCCAGTGCTCGCGCTGCGGGTGGTCCCACAGCCCGTCGACCAGGGCGAAGCTCTCGCCGCCGTCGGTGGAGCGGAACAGCGCGGCGGGTTCGGTGCCCGCGTACACCACGCCCGGGGCCTCGTCGCCGGCCGGCTGCAGCTGCCAGACCCGCTCCAGGGCGGCGCCCGTCCGCTCGGGGAACTTCACGGCCGGCCGCGCGGGCTCCTGCCAGTCGGCGCCCAGGTCGTCCGACCACCACACCGAGGGGCCCCAGTGGCTGCTGTCCGCCCCGACCAGCAGCCGGGTGCGGCCGCCGCGGCGGTCGATGCCCACCGCGTAGACCCCGTTCATCGGGAAGTGGGGCCCGCTGAACTCCCACGTCTCGCGGTCCGGGCTGCGGCCCAGGAACAGGCCCTTCTTGGTGCCGACAGCCAGCAGGAAACCCTGCGCATCCCGTGCATCGTTCATCGTCGAACCCATCCGGAGACTCGGTCGTAACGCGGTCCCGCAGCAGTGTGCTCCGGGTCACTGACAGTCGCACGCCAGCACGCCGGGGGCCCGGGAATGCCGGACGCCCCGCAGATGGTTTACAATTCAACAATACCGGGAGCGCGACACCCCGACCGTTCCCGGCACCCGACGGAGGAGGACCCGATGGCATCCACGATCGACCTGCGCCGCGCCGACGAGCGCTTCCACACCCGGGCCGGCTGGCTGGACTCCAAGCACTCCTTCTCCTTCTCCCACCACTGGGACCCGGCCAACACCCACTTCGGCCTGCTGCTGGTCTCCAACGACGACACCGTCGCCCCCGGCACCGGCTTCGACACCCACCCGCACCGGGACATGGAGATCATCACCTGGGTGCTCGACGGCGGCCTGGTCCACCAGGACTCCGAAGGCCACAACGGCGTCATCTACCCCGGCCTGGCCCAGCGGATGAGCGCCGGCACCGGCATCCTGCACAGCGAGAAGAACGACTCCTGGACGCTCACCGGCGAGCCCGCCCACCGCGACCCGGTCCACTTCATCCAGATGTGGACCATCCCCGACGCGGCCGGCATCGCCCCCGGCTACGAGCAACTCGACATCAACGACCAGCTCGCCCGGGGCGGTTGGACCACCCTCGCGTCCGGCATGGCCAAGCACGCCAACCAGCGCGCCATCGGCATCCGGCAGAAGCACGCCGCCCTGCACGTCGCCCGCCTGCGCCCCGACGAGACCCTCGAACTCGCCGCCGCCCCCTTCGTCCACCTCTACGCCGCCCGCGGCGAGGCCGCCGTCGAAGGCGCCGGCCTGCTCCACCAGGGCGACGCCCTGCGCATCACCGCCGCCGAGGGCCAGCGCGTCACCGCCGGCCCCGAGGGCGCCGAACTCCTCCAGTGGGAGATGACCGCCGCCCTCGACTGACCCGCCCCCGCCCACCGAAGGCCCGCCCCCACGGGGACGGGCCTTCGGTGCGTGCGGTGCGTGCGGGGCGCGCGGGCACGCAGAAGGGGCGCCCGGAGGAAGGGTGTTCCTCCGGGCGCCCCGCGTCCGGGCTCCGCCGCGGGGGCGGGGCCGGGTCAGTTCTGCGCGGCCTTCTGGGCCGCCACGCCGGCGTGGACCTCGGCCATGTCGAGCTTCCGGGCCTGGCCGATCAGGTCCTCCAGGGCGGCTTCGGGGAGCGCGCCGGGCTGGGCGAAGACCAGGACGCCCTCGCGGATGATCGCCAGGGTCGGAATCGACCGGATGTCGAACGCCGCGGCGAGCTCCTGCTGGGCCTCGGTGTCGACCTTCGCGAAGGTGATGTCCGCGTGCTTGTCGGACGCCCGCTCGAAGACCGGCGCGAACTGGCGGCACGGGCCGCACCAGGCCGCCCAGAAGTCGATCAGGACGAAGCCCTTGTCGTCCTCACCCTGGACCACCTCGTCGAAGTTGTCCTTGGTCAATTCCACCGTGCTCATCATCGCCACCTGCCTCTCGCAGCTCCGGCCCCGCCGTTCGGGCCCTTCGCCCGGCACAACTCCGTCGCCCGCGGAACTATTCCGGCAGCCGTGAGCGGTGAACACCCGGGACCTGCCGTACGTACCCCAGGGCGAACCGGTCGAACCAGGACCGGAACGCCACCTCCCGGACGGGAGCACCCCGATGACCACCACCGGCCGGACGGCCCCCCGCGGCCGCCGCCTCACCCTGCTCGCCGCCGGCACCCTCGCCGCCGCGGCCCTGGTCGCCGGCTGCGGCAGCAGCGGCGGCAGTGGCAGCAGTGGCAGCAGCACCTCGGCGGCCCACACCGGCAACCCCGGACAGAGCCAGGGCACCCTGATGACCGCGCACGACGCCAAGCTCGGCACCCTGGTCACCGACGGCCAGGGCCACACCCTGTACCGCTTCGACCAGGACACCAACCACCCCTCGGCGAGCCACTGCACCGACGCCTGCGCCTCGCTGTGGCCGCCCGAGACGGCCAACGGCAGCGGCAGCGCCGACCTCAAGGGCATCGACGGCAAGCTCGTCTCCACCGTCACCCGCCCCGACGGCAGCCACCAACTCACCCTCGACGGCTGGCCGCTGTACCGCTACAGCCCCGACACCAAGCCCGGCGACACCAAGGGCCAGGGCGTGGACGGCACCTGGTTCGCCGCCACCCCGAGCGGCGCCAAGGCGATGCCGGTCAACGGCGGCACGCCCGGCACGCCGTCCGGCGGCGGCTACTGAGGGCCGTGGACGGCCGGGCGGAGCGGGGGGTGCGGCGCGGGCGCCCGCGCCGCA
>NZ_JBSGET010000238.1:0-6740 GCF_053603035.1 Kitasatospora sp. NPDC004272
CAGGCGCTGCAGGCGACCAACCTCCGATTCGGCCTGCCGGTGCAGACCGGCCTGACCATGCAACCGGTGATGCCCGCATGAGCGCGACGACACCCGAGAACGCCCCCACCGTGGTCAAGCTCGGCGGCAGCACCGTCGACGACCTGGCCGACGCCTGGTGGGACGACCTCGCCGAGCACGCCCGGCAGCGGCCGCTGGTCCTGGTGCACGGCTGGTCCAAGCCGCTGAAGAACCTCGGCGCCCGCTACCGCGACCCGTCCGCGGTCCTGCGCGACCGCTACGGCAACCAGAGCCGCTGGACCACCCCCGAGGTGATCGAGGACATCAAGCAGGTCAGCGCCCACCTCGCCGCGGGCGTCCTCGCCCGGCTGGAGCGGCGCGGCGTCACCGGCGAGCGGCTGCTCGGCAGCGACGGGCTGGTCACCGCCGGCGAGGGCGAGCGCTGGTGGTGGAAGGACAAGCAGCTCGTCGAACTGGAGAACCTGGTCGGCCCGATCACCGGCGTCGACCCGACCCCGCTGAAGGGCCTGCGGCCCGGCCACGTCCACCTGGTCACCCCACTGGCCAGGAACACGGCCGGCCAGGAGGTCAACACCGACGCCGACCGGGCCGCCGCCGCCGTCGCCGGCGGCATCGGGGCCGGGCAGCTGGTCCTGGTCACCGACGTCGCCCACCTGCTGATCGACGACCGGCCGGTGCACCGGATCACCGCCGAGGCCGCCGCGAAGTTCCGCGACAAGGGCGCCACCGGCGGCATGCGCAAGAAGCTCCGGGCGGCCGGCGAAGCCCTGGAACGGGGCGTGGAGCGCGTCGTCATCGGCAGCGCCCCCGTCACCGACCTGGTCGCCGAGCGCACCGGCACCGTCATCACCCGAACCTGAGCAGCGAGGAGCCCCGCACGTGGCGAAATCCCGAGTGCTGGTCGTCAACAACGGGACGCTGTCCCTGAAACAGCTCCGCAGCCGCTTCGAGGAGTTCGGCTCGGAGACCGAGGTGGCCGCCGCCGACGCGCTGCCCGCCCGGCTGGACGGCCGCTACCAGGCCGTGGTGCTCAGCGGCACCAAGGTCCGCGCCTACGACGGCGAGTTCTACAAGCCGCTGATCGACCTGGTCAACGAGGCCGACGTCCCGGTCTTCGGGATCTGCGGCGGCATGCAGGTCATCGCCGTCGCGGCCGGCGGCCGGCTCGCCGAGGGCCCGCAGCGGGTCGGCGGCCACCGGGCCGAGGTCGACACCGAGGAGCCGCTCTTCGCGTACGTCGGCCCGGAGGTGACGGTCTTCCACCGGCACACCCTCTACCTCCAGGAAGCGCCGGCCGGCTTCCGCGCGATCGGCCGCTCCGAGCACGCGCCGGTGGAGTTCATCCGCTCCGAGGACGGCCGGATCCTCGGCTCCCAGGCCCACCTGGAGTTCCGCAGCGACGGCCGGGAGATCCTGCGCGGCTTCGCCCGGCTCTACCAGCAGTGACCCCCACGCCCCCGAATCCTGAACCGTCTGTGCACCGGAGGACCCCGCAATGACTTCGACACGACCGCAGCCGCCCGCCTTCACCACCCACCTCAACGGCAGCGGCGGCACCCTCACGGGCTGGGTGGTGGTCGACTCCCTGGTCGACGGCCTGGCCATGGGCGGCACCCGGATGACCCCCGGCGTCACCGAGGAGGAGGTCGCCGGACTGGCCCGCGACATGACCGAAAAGTTCACCCTGGCCGGGCTGCGGATCGGCGGCGCCAAGGCCGGCATCGTCTCCGACGGCAGCGACCGCGAGCGGACGTTCCGCACCTTCGGACGCACCGTCAAACCGCTGCTGCACGGCGGCATCCACCTGGGCATCGACATGGGCGTCACCCCCGCCGACCGGGCGGTGTTCTTCGAGGAGGCCGGCTACGACCCGCGCTACCGGCTCGGCGCCCCCGACATGCCGATCGACTGGCGCACCTACTACGAGCCGCTGATCGACTGCACCGGGCACGGCGTCGGCGTCGCCGCCGTCACCGCCCTGGAGGCGGGCGGGCGCACCGGCCCGGCCCGGGTCGTGGTGCAGGGCTTCGGCGCGGTCGGCCGCGCGGTCGCCCAGTTCCTGGAGGACCGCGGCCACTCGGTGGTCGGGGTCGCCGACATCGGCGGCACCATCAGCGCCGACCGGCTGCCGGTCGCCGACCTGGTCGACATCACCGACGAGTTCGGCCGGATCGACCGCAGCCGCCTTCCGCAGGGCGTCACCCTCTCCGGCGAGCCCGACGCCTGGCTCGACCTGGACGCCGACCTGCTGGTCCTGGCCGCGCAGAAGTACGCGCTGAACGCCGAGAACGCCCACCGGCTGCGGGCCCGGCTGGTGGTCGAGGGCGCCAACCTCGCCTCCACCGACGAGGCCAAGGAGAAGATCGCCGCCGCCGGGTCGGTCCTCGTCCCCGGCGTGATCGCCAACATCGGCGGCGCCGGCTCGGCCGCCCTCGCCGTCACCCGGCAGGTCCCGTTCGAACTGCCCGCGCAGGCCCGCAAGCAGTGGGTCTTCGACTGGGTCGGCGGCCGGGTCCGGCAGAACACCCACGACCTGCTGGAGATCGCCGCCGGCCGGGCCGGCAACCCGCTGCCCGAGCTGCTGGACGCCCGCCGCAAGGAGCGCGGATGACCGCCGCCGCCGAGACCGTGACCGCGGGGAGCACCGCCGAGACCGTGACCGGGACGCTGGAGACCACCGCCGAGGCCGCGCCCCCGTCCTTCACCCCGTCCCCGGAGCGCGCCGCCGAGTACCTGCGGCGCGGCTGGTGGCGCCGGGAGACCTTCCTGGACGACCTGCGCCGGCAGGCCCGGCTGCGCCCGCGCAAGCTCGCCGTCGCCGCCCGGCGGATCGGGGAGTCGCGCACCGACACCCTCGACTACGCCGAACTCGCCCGGCTGACCGACCGGTTCGCCGTCGCCCTGCTCGAACTCGGCGTCCGGCGCGGCGACTTCATCGCCGTCCAGCTCCCCAACCGGTGGGAGACGGTGCCGCTGCTGTTCGCCGCGATCCGGATCGGCGCGGTGACCTGCCCGATCGACCCGGTCTGCCAGGAGGAGGAGCTGCGCCACCGCCTCGAACTGACCGGCGCCCGGGTGATCGTCACCGTCCCCGAGTGGAACGGCTACCCGCTGGCCGCGCACCTCACCGCGCTCAAGGCCGACCTGCCGCTGGAGCACGTGGCGGTGGTCGGCGGCCGGAGCCCCGGCACCCTCTCCTTCGAGGACCACTTCGTCCACACCCCCTGGGAGGAGGGCCGCACCGGCGACCTGGAGGGCCTCGAACTCACCCCCGACGAACCGTTCGTGGTGCTGTTCACCTCCGGCACCACCGGCCTGCCCAAGGGCGTCCTGCACAGCCAGAACACCGTCCACGCGGCCGTCCGCGGCTACGCCGACACCTTCCTGCTCGACGACGGCCTGGTCGCGGCCGTCACCACCCCGCTGGTGCACTACTCCGGCTTCGGCCAGGGCGTGCTGACCGGCGTCATGGTCGGCGGCACCGTCGCCTTCCAGGACCTCCGGCGCAACGACGCCCTGCTCGACCTGGTCGAACGGTACGGCGCCACGCTGGTCTACGGCCCGCCGAGCACCCTCGCCGACATCGTCCGCGCCCAGCGCGCCGAACCCCGCGACGTCTCCACCCTGCGGTACGCGATCACCGGCTCCGCGCCCGTCCTGCAGGACCTGGTGGACGACGTCCGCGAGACGCTCGGCGCCCGCACCTACTCGGTGTGGGGGATGTCCGAGTTCGGGCCGGTCACCATCACCCGGCTCGACTACGACGCGGACCGGGCCGCGTACAGCAACGGCGGGCCGATCGACGCGATGGAACTGCGGGTCGACCACCCCGACGACCCGACCGTCCGGGCCGCCGTCGGCCGGCTGCGGGTGCGCGGCGCCGCCCAGTCGCTCGGCTACCACAAGCGCGCGGACGCCTTCGCCGCCGAACTCGACGCCGACGGCTGGTTCGACACCGGCGACCTCGCCCGCACCGACGGCCGCGGCGGCGTCCGGATCCTCGGCCGGGCCCGGGACGCCCTGCTGCGCGACGGCGCCGTCGTGCCGATGACGGAACTGGAGGCGATCGTCTCCCGCCACCCCGACGTCGCCGAGACCGCCCTGGTCGGCACCACCGGGAGGCACGACGACCCGATCCTGGCCGTCGTGGTGCCCAGCGGGCCCGCCCGCCCCGACCTGGACGGCATCCTCGCCCACCTGCGCGCGGCCGGCCAGGAGGAGCGCTTCCTCCCCGAGCGGCTGGTCCTGGTCGACGCCCTGCCCAAGACGCTCACCGGCAAGGTCCGCAAGGCCGAACTGCGACGGCGCCATGGCGGCCAGTGACCCCGGCCGCCCCGCCGCCCCGCCGTCCACCCCCCAGCCCGAACCGACCCGTGGAGTCCGCCGATGACCGAGCCCGCCCCGGTGACCCTGTCGGCGACGCTGGCCGCCGACGAGGCACTCGCCCGCCGGCGCGCCGCGGGGGAGCAGGTCCTGATGATGGCCAGCGGGGAGATCGGACTGCCCGTCCTCCCCGAACTGCGGGCCCGCCTCGCCGCCGCCGTCGGCGAGGCGTCCTACGGGCCGGTGGCGGGCAGCCCCGCGCTGCGCGCCGCCGCGGCCGGCTACTGGCGGCGGCGCGGCCTGGCCGCCGACCCGGACGCGGTGGTGGCCGGGCCCGGCAGCAAGTCCCTGCTGTTCGCGGCGGTCAAGGCGATCGGCGGCGACGTGGTGGTGCCCCGGCCCAGCTGGGTCAGCTACGCCGCCCAGGCCGCGCTGGCCGGGGCCGCCGTCCTGCGGGTGCCGGTCCGGCCCGGGCAGGGCGGGGTGCCGGACCCGGACGCGCTGCGGGAGGCCGTCCGGGCCGCCCGCGCCGCCGGACGGGACCCGCGCTCGGTCGTGGTCACCCTGCCGGACAACCCCACCGGCAACGTTGCCGCGCCCGACACCGTGCGGCAACTGGCCGAAGCCGCCCGGGAGCTGGACCTCTTCGTGATCTCCGACGAGATCTACACCGACCTGGTCCACGACCCGGACACCCGGGCGGCCTCCCCGGCCCTGTTCGCCCCCGAACGCACCGTCGTCACCGGCGGCCTGACCAAGAACCTGGCGGTCGGCGGCTGGCGCACCGGCATCGCCCTGCTGCCGCCGGGGCCGGCCGGACGGCAGCTGCGCGAGCGGCTGGTCGCCGTCGCCAGCCAGATCTGGTCCAGCCCCCCGGCCCCCGTCCAGGCCGCCGCCGCCTACGCCCTGGACGAACCGCCGGAGGTCACCGCCCGGGTGGCCGCCGCCACCCGGCTGCACGGACGCGTCGTGCGGGCCGTCGCCGAGCGGTTCACCGCCGCCGGGGCCCTGCTCGACCCCGTCCGCGCGACCTGCTACCTCTACCCGGACTTCGAACCGCTGCGCGACCGGCTCGCCACCGCCCACGGCGTGCGCACCGGTACCGCGCTGGCCCGGCTGCTCACCGACCGGTACGGCCTCGGGGTGCTGGCCGCCGAGGAGTTCGGCGAGGACCCCGGACCGCTGCGGCTGCGCGCCGCCACCAGCCGGCTCTACGGCGACACCGCCGAACGGCAGCAGGCCGCGCTGGCCGCCGACGACCCGCTCGGCCTGCCCTGGATCCGGGCGTCCGTCGACCGGATCGAGGAGGTCCTGGCCGACCTCACCGTCGCACCCGCCACCACCCGCTCCACCACCCGCTCCGCCGTCCGGCCCGCTCCGGGCCCGGCACACCGATCAGCACAGGAGGAACCGGAGATGACCGTACTCTTCGAATGCGAGTACCAGGGCGAGCGGTACGCGGGCTTCGAGAAGCCCGTCCCCGGCGCCCCGCTGACCCTCTACCGGGTCGACGACGGCCGGCTGCGGGCCGAGTTCGTCGCCGCCGGGAGCCCCGAGGACGTCGTCGCCGCGATCAAGGCCGGGGCCGAGCCGGTCGTCGTCGAGGGCGGCGAGGACGAGATCCGCTACCTGCCCCCGCTGCTGCCCGAGACCACCGGCGACGCCCTGCTCAGCGGCTTCATGCGGACCCACCGCTCGAAGTTCGAGAAGGAGCCGGTCGAGGGCGAGGAGTTCGTGGCGCCGAACTGGTTCTTCAAGGGCTTCGGCTCCTGGCTGCGGCTGCCCGGCGACCAGCTGGTCGCGCCCAAGCGCTCCGTCGCGCTGATCGAGGAGCCCGAGGTGGCCCTGGTCTACGTCAACGACGACGCCGGCAACCCCCGGTACGCCGGCTACACCTTCGGCAACGACCTGTGCGACATCGGCCTGCACATCCAGAACCCCGGCTGGAACCCGTACTGCAAGCTGGTCGACACCTCCATCGCGCCCTGGCTCTTCCTCGGCGAGCCGCCCGCCTCGGTCACCGGCCGGGTCACCATCGAACGGGACGGCGCCACCGCCTGGGAGGGCCCGTTCGACTGCGGCGAGGACGCGCTGTACTTCAAGGTGCGGGCCATGGTGGACCACCTCTTCGAGTACCCGGCGCTGCGCCGCCCCGGCCTGGTCCACTACCTGCTGCTCGGCGCCGACAAGGCCAGCTACCACGACGGGTTCCGGATCGCGGACGGCGACCGCATCACCATCGACGTGAGCAGCCACGGCGTGGTGCTGTCCAACCAGGTGGTCTTCGGCCTGCCGGACGCCGCCTCCTGACAGTGAGGATGTTCATGAGCGGTTCCCGGGCAGGTCTGACCCACCTCCTGACTGACCTCGGGTCCTCAACGGGATTTGTCGGCTTC
>NZ_JBSGET010000239.1:0-6716 GCF_053603035.1 Kitasatospora sp. NPDC004272
CGCGGCGGCGCACCCCGCGGGCGTGCAGCGCGGCGGCCCGGGCCCGCACCGCGCGGTCGAGCTCGCGCAGCGTCAGGGCGGTGTGCGCCGGGTGGCCGTCGACGGGGGTGTCGAAGGTCAGGGTCGGCGAATCGAGGCCGAGGCCCTGCTCGACCCGGGTGGTCAGGACGTTTCCGGCGCCGACGGAGCTGTCGGCGGACAGCGTGGCGCGCAGGCTGGGGAGGCTCATCGGTCCCGTTCTTGTCGTGGTGCGGGAAGGGGGACCCCCGGCGGGCCGCGGTGCGCCGAGGGGCGGGGAGGGGACGGTGCTCAGGGGGCGAGCAGGACGGCGGTGGCGTGGTCGGGCGGGCCCTGGACGGCGGTCACCACCAGGACCTGGTCGGCGTCGCCGTCCTCGATCAACAGGGCGGCCCGGTCGTGCGGTTCGCGTTCGCCGTCGAAGCCGGGGCCGAGCGCGACCACCGGGCCGTCCAGCTGCCAGCGGGCGGCGACGTGGCCGAGGACGGCGTTCGGGTTGGACTGGAAGAACAGCAGCGGGGCGACCCGCCGCCCGTCGGCGGTGGCCCGGGCGAGCGCGTCGGCGGTGCCGGTGTCGCCGCTCGGACTGACCAGCAGCAGCGCGGTGCGCGGCGCCCCGGCGGCCGGCGGCGGACCGTAGCGGGCGCGCAGGCAGCGCTCGGCGGTCTCGGCCACCAGCGGGCTGAACGAGGACTCCACGAAGCCCGCGATAGCGGGCAGTTCGTCCCCCGGACGCTCCGGCCACCGGGCGGAGGCCAGCACCCGCAGCGGCCCGCCGAGCACGCGGGGCGCCACGACGGGCGGTGCGGTCGGCGGCGCAGCGGGCGGTGCGGTGGGCGTCACGGCGGGTCCCGCGGTGGGCGTCACGGCGGATGCCACGGCGGGTGCCGCGACCGGGGGCGCGGTCGGCGGGTCGGTGGCGGGAACGGGGACGGAGGTCGGGGCGGTCATGCGGGAGCCACCAGGAGGACGGGCCGGGAGCGGCCGGGCGGAAGCGGGCAGGGCGGAAGGAGCGGAGTGGGACAGGGCACGCCTGCGGACAACTCGCCCATTTAGAAGGCGAATTGGCGGACGATCGGTGCTGTGGGTCAGGCCGGGGCCACCAGCAGCGCGGTGTTGGCACCGCCGAAGGCGGCGTTGAGGGTCAGGGCCAGGGCGGGTGCGGGGGCGGCCGGACGGGGGCGGTCAAGGACCAGGTCGAGCGGGCAGTCCGGGTCCGGGTGCTGCCACCCCGCGTTGACCGGCAGCGCGCCCGCACCCAACGCGCCCACGGTGGCGGCGAGTTCGAGCAGCGCGGAGGCTTCCAGGGCGTGGCCGTGCACGGACTTGGTGGAGCTGGCCGGCGGGGTGCCGGACGGGAAGACGCTGCGCAGCGCGGCGGCCTCGGCCAGGTCGCCGAGCTTGGAGCCCGCGCCGTTGGCGTTGACGTAGCCGATCGCGGCCGGTGTCGCGCCGGCCCGGGCCAGCGCCCCGTGCACCGCCCTGGCCAGGCCGGTGCCGGCGGGGTGCGGGCGGCAGACGTGGAAGGCGTCCCCGGTCCTGGCCCAGCCGGCGATCTCGGCGAGCGCCCGGCCGCCGCGCCGGCGCAGGGCCGGTGCGGACTCCAGGACCACGGCCACCGCCGCGTCGCCGAGCAGCATGCCCTGCCGTCCCAGGCTGAACGGGCGGACCGCGCCGTCCGGGGCCAGCGCCCGGCCGGCGTCGAACACCGCGAAGGTGTCCGGCTCGACCAGGTAGCCGGCCGCGACCAGCACGCGCTCGCGGCGGCCGGAGGCGATCAGCGCGGCGGCGTCGGCGACCGCGCCGGACGCGGCGACGCACGCGCCGGTGTACACCCGCGGGCGCAGCCCGGTGCGTTCGGCGACCTCGGCGGCGACCGGTCCGGCCCGCCGGTCGCCGTGCAGGGCGAGCAGCAACTCCTCCGGTTCGTCGGCCGGTCGGCGGTCGAGCGGGTCGGCGAGCGCGCCCGCCTCGGCGAGCACCGCGACCAACTGGTCGGCCAGCCGGGGCGATCCCGGCGCGGTGGCGGCCCGGTCGGTGCGGTGTCCGGCGGTGCCGAAGCGCTCCACCGGGGTGAACGCGGGCCGGCCCGCGAGCACGCCGTCGGTGAGCGCCGCGAGCCCCGCGCCGAACGCCGAGCGCACCCCGATCCCGCCGACCAGGACGGTGCGCCGCGGCGGACCGTTCCGGAGCGCGGTCGGTGTCATGGCGCGGCGGCCCCCGGGTCCGTGCCGGTGCCGGTGCCGGTGCCGGTGCCGGTGCCGCTGCCGGTGGCGTCGGCAGCGCCGGCGGTGTCGATCAGGGAGCCGATCGCGGCCACCGCGTCGTCCACCGTGCGGATGGCGTCCAGCCGTTCGTCGTCCAGGTCGAGCTGCACCCCGTGGACCTGTTCGGCCTGGGCGATCAGCCAGGTCAGTTCCAGCGAGCCCAGGTGTTCGTCGACCTGCTCGGGCGAGCGGTCGCCGTAGCGGGCCAGCATCTCCAGGGCCTCGGCGCGGCCGAAGCGGGTTCCGGTGCCGGTGCTCATCAGGCGGTGCTCACCGAGGTCTTGGCGATCCGGGCGGCGACCTCGGCGCTGAACTCGTCGATGGTCATCAGCGCGGTGGACTCCATGTCGTCCAGCTCGAAGCGGACGCCGAACTCCTCCTCGACCTGCACCGCGAGGTCGGCCAGCGCCAGCGACTCCAGGTCGAGGCCGGCCGGGCCGAGGTCGGTCTCCGAAGTGACGTTCGAGACGTCGTAGTTCATCGCGGCCAGGGTGGTCAGGATGAACGAGCGGATCTGTTCCTGCATGGAAGGATCTCCAGCGCAATCGGGAGGGGAAGGGGAGAGGGGTGTTCCCGGGCAGGGCGCACCGACGGACGGGCGGACGGTGTCTGGAGCCGTCCACCGGGCCGGGCGCACCGCACCGGAACAGGGGGAAGCGGAGGAGCGAGAGGGGTCAGCGGGCGGCGTCGGCCTGTCGGCGCAGGGCGGCGGCGTCCCGCAGCAGCTTCCCGGTGGCGGTCCGGGGCAGCCGCGGCATCAGGTGCAGTCGGCGGGGCAGCTTGTAGCCCGCCAGTTCCGTGCCGAGCAGTTCGCGCAACCGCTCGGCGGGGCCGTTCCGTTCGGACGGCGAGGAGGTGACGCCGTCGGCGGTCGCGGCGTACGCCTCGATCGCGCCGTCGGCGAACAGCACCACGGCCTCGACCACACCGGGGAGCCCGGTGAGGGCCTGCTCGACCTCGTTGAGGTCGACCTTGAGGCCGCCGATGGAGATCTGGGAGTCGCGCCGCCCGAGGACGGTGACCAGGCCGGTGCCGGCCTCGATCAGGGCGGCGTCCCGGGTGTGCAGCAGACCGTCCGACCAGCGGGTCGGGTCGGTCGGGCCCAGGTACGGGGACTGCTCCCGGGCGATGTGCAACTCGCCCCCGGCCACGGAGAGTTCCATTCCGTGGACGGGTTCGACCGCCGGGTGGTTGCGCCCGGTCAGGTCGGTGGCGATCACGCCGGTCTCGGTCATCCCGTACATGGTGCCCAGCGGCACCCCGAAGCGTTCGCGGAACGCCGCGGGCAGCTGCGGGCGGACGAGTTCACCGGCCACCACCATCCGCCGCAGCTGCGGCAGTTCGGGTGGCGCGGCGGCCGCGGCCAGCAGCTCGGCGTGGAACGGCACCCCGATCACCGTGGTCGGGGCGCTGCCCTCCGCGACGGCGGCCAGGATGCCCGCGGGGGTCATCCGCTGCGGCACCACCAGCTCCACGCCCGCGTGCAGGGCGTGCAGCAGTCCGCCGACCAGGCCGAGCACGTGCACCGTCGAGGACAGCAGCACGGTGCGCTCGCCGCGGGTCGGGAACTCCGGCAGCCTCGCGTAGCAGTCGAGTTCGCGCAGCAGGTCGGCGGCCGTCCGGGCGATCACCTTGGACGGCCCGGTCGAGCCCGAACTGAGCTGGACCAGGGCGTGCTCGGAGCCGGCCGCCCCGCCGTCCGGGAGCGACCTGAACGCAGGTCGCCCGTCGGCGAGTTCGACCAGCACCCGGGGGTGCAGCCGGTCCACCGCGCGGTCCACCTCGACGGTGGTCAGCCGGTGGTCCAGCAGGACCGCCTGCGCGCCGGAGCGCCACGCGGCCAGCAGGACCGCGACGAACTCCGTGGACGGCGGCATCCGCAGCGCCACCGTCCCGCGTTCGCCGAGGCCGGCGGCGGCCAACTGCCGCTGCCGTTCGGCCACCAGGGCCCGCAAGGTCCCCCTGGCCACCGGAGCGCCGAAGCGCAGACACGGTTCGCCGTCCGGTCCGGCGAGTAACTGCTCGTCCACCCAGTCCGCGGCAACCGTGCGGCCGCGCACCGGGGTTGGGGTAAGCGTCAACGCAACTCCACGCGCTCGTGTGGGAAGCAAGGTTCGGAAGTTGTGATGCTTCAGTGTGGATCCCCCGTCGGTGCCGACCTTTGCACGGGACCGCATCAAGGGTCAAGGTCTATACCAGTGACCGGTCGCCCCCTACGCTGTCCCTCGTTTTCGCACGAGTTGACGGATCATCAGGAGGTTCGGACGCGATGGTTCCGCTCACCCTGGCGGAGCACGGCGCGCTGGCCGAGGCCCGACTGCCCGCCGTGATCTGGGACTTCTTCGAGGGCGCGGCCGGAGCCGAGTGGACCGCCCGCGCCAATCCGGACGCCTGGCGCCGCCACGTGCTGCGCCCGCGCGTCCTGGTCGACGTCTCGGCCCCGGACTGCACCACCGAGCTGTTCGGCGACCGGCTGGCCGCCCCGTACGGCGTCGCCCCGATGGCCTACCACGGGCTGGCGCACCCCGACGCGGAGTGCGCCACCGCCCGGGCCGCCGCCGGGGCGGGCGCGCTGCTGGTCGTCAGCATCTTCGCCGGGCGCACCCTGGAGCAGATCGCCGAGGCCGCGCCGGACGGGACGCGCTGGCTCCAGCTGTACTGGCTGCGCGACCGCGAGGCGCTCGCCGCCCTGGTCGCCCGGGCCGAGACGGCCGGGTACCGGGCGCTGCTGCTCACCGTCGACGCGCCCAAGGTCGGCCGCCGGCTGCGCGACCTGCGCAACGCCTTCGCGCTGCCGCCCGGCATGACCGCCGCCAACCTGGCGGCCCGGCTCACCAGCGGCGCCGCGCGGTCCCGGGCGGGCCGCTCCGGCATCGAGGAGCACTCCCGGGAGCAGTTCGACCCGACCGTCACCTGGGCCGACCTGGCCTGGCTGCGCCGCCGCACCTCGCTGCCGCTGCTGCTCAAGGGCGTGCTCACCGCCGAGGACGCCCGGCTCGCCGTCGAGCACGGCGTGGACGGCCTGGTGGTCTCCAACCACGGCGGCCGCCAGCTCGACGGCACCCCGCCCGCGTCGGACGTGCTGGCCGAGGTGGTGGACGCCGTCCCCGCCGACCTGCCCGTGCTGGTCGACGGCGGCCTGCGGCACGGCGCCGACCTCGCCAGGGCGCTCGCCCTCGGGGCCCGCGCCGCGCTGGTCGGCCGGCCCGTGCTGTGGGGCCTGGCGCACGGCGGCGCGGACGGCGCCCGGGCGGTGCTCGACCTGCTGCGCGAGGAGCTGCTCGACACCATGGTGCTGTCCGGCCGCCCCACCCTCGCCGACCTCGACCGCGGCGCCCTCGCGCCCTGGCCGCCGACCGTCCCGCCGACCGTCCCGCCGGCGGCCCCGGAGGCCGCTCCCGCGCACCGCTGAGTGCCCGTCGCTCTCCTTATATATAGGGGCTCATGACGGAGCACCGACAATGAGAACGGAATGACACGCATGACGACGACCGAACCCCCCGCCCAGCCCCTCTCCGAGCCCCCCGCCGGACCCCCCGTCGCGGAACTGTTCGCGGACTGGGACTGGGAGGACCCCGAGGGCCTCGAAGCCCGCACCGACGCCTTCACCGAGGACCTCGCCCGGTGCGCCACGATCGAGCAGGTGCGCCCCGAAGTGCCGTACACGCACCAGGAGTTCCAGGAGCTCGGGGTGACCGGCATCGAGTTCGCCGCGTTCCGCACCCGCCACCCGCAGGGCCTCGGCACCGACCTGGTCGGCCTGCACAACGGCACCGACGCCACCCGCCCCGGCCCGGTCTACCGGATCGACGGCGGCAGCCTGTACACCAGCCTGGACATCACCCGACCGCTCCCGTTCGCCGACCGCAGCGTGGACTGGGTGTACGCCGAGCACCTGATCGAGCACGTCCCGCTCGGCACCGCGGTGTTCTGGCTCGCCGAGGTGCGCCGGGTGCTGCGCCCCGGCGGCCTGCTCCGGCTCACCACCCCGGACCTGGCCACGTACGTCGCCGGGTACCTCGACGACCGCGAGCAGTTCTTCCGCCGCCACCGCCGCCGCCTGCGCACCATGCGGGTCGGCCCGCCGATGCCCGAGCGCCGGGCCTTCATGCTGAACCAGATCTTCTACCACTTCGGCCACCGCTGGATCTACGACGAGGCCGAGCTGCGCCACGTCCTGGACCGCGCCGGGTACGACGGGTTCGCCATCACCCGGCAGGAGTTCCAGACCGGCGCCCGGCCCGACGTCGCCGACCTCGACACCGCCTTCCGCAAGGACGAGTCGATCTACCTGGAGGCGCTCGCCCCGGGCTCCGCCGCCGACGCCGCTCCCGGAGAGACGCGGGGCGCCGGAGGGGCGCGGGGCGCCGGAGGGACGCAGGGCGGTTGAGCGCACGACCGAGCGGGGCCCGGCGCTCCTGCCGCCGGGCC
>NZ_JBSGET010000240.1:0-6678 GCF_053603035.1 Kitasatospora sp. NPDC004272
GAGCGCCCCCGCCCGGACCGCTCCGGGCGGGGGCGCTCGCGCGCGGGCGGCGCGGTCAGTCCTCGCCGAGGTACTGCCGGCGCACCGACTCGTCGCGCAGCAGGTCCGCGCCGGTGCCGGAGAGCGTGATCCGGCCGGTGGTCATCACGTACGCCCGGTCCGAGAGCGACAGCGCGGCCTGCGCGTTCTGCTCCACCAGCAGGATGGTGGTGCCCGCCGCCCGCAGCTCCACGATGGTCGCCATGATCTTCTGCATCATCAGCGGCGACAGGCCCATCGACGGCTCGTCCAGCATCAGCAGCTTGGGCCGGGACATCAGCGCCCGCCCCATCGCCAGCATCTGCTGCTCGCCGCCGGACAGCGTGCCCGCGGCCTGCTTGCGGCGCTCGGCGAGGATCGGGAACAGCGTGCAGGCCCGCTCCACGTCCTCGGCGATGCCCGCCGCGTCGCGCCGCAGGAAGGCGCCCAGCAGCAGGTTCTCCTCGATGGTCATCCGCGGGAAGATGTGCCGTCCCTCGGGGGAGTGCGCCAGGCCCAGGGCGACGATCCGGTGCGCGGGCACCGTGTCGATCGCCTGCCCGTCGAACAGTACCTTGCCCGCGGTGGGCCGCAGCAGCCCGGACAGGGTGCGCAGGGTGGTGGTCTTGCCGGCCCCGTTGGTGCCGATCAGGGTGGTGACCCCGCCCTGTTCGACGGTGAACGAGATGCCCTTGACGGCCTCGATCTTGCCGTAGGCGACACGGAGGTCCTCGACCTCCAGCAGAGCGGTCACTGGCCGTCCTCCTGAGCTGCGGTGGTTCCTTCGAGCGGGGCCCCCAGGTAGGCGGTGACGACCCGTTCGTCGTTCTGGACGGTCTCCCGGTCGCCCTCGACGATCTTGCGGCCCTGCACCAGCACGGCGGTGCGGTCGCACAGGTTGAAGATGAACTTCATGTCGTGCTCGATCACCAGCACCGCGGTGCCCAGGTCCCGGATCGCGAAGACCAGTTCCTCGGCGGCCCGGGTCTCCTGCGGGTTCATGCCCGCCGTGGGCTCGTCCAGCAGCAGCAGGCCGGGGTCGGAGGCCAGCGCCCGGGCGATCTCCAGCTTCCGCTGCTCGCCGTACGGCAGGTTGCGGGCCAGGTGGTCGGCCTTCGCGCCGAGGCCGCAGAACTCCAGCAGCTCCCGGGCCCGTTCCCGGCCCTCCGCCTCGGCCCGCCGGTAGCCCGGGCCGCGCAGGATCGCCGAGAACAGCCCCTCCTTGGTGCGGGTGTGCCGGCCCACCAGGACGTTCTCCAGCGCCGTCATGTTGGCGAACAGCCGGATGTTCTGGAAGGTCCGGGCGATCCCGGCCTGCGTCACCAGGTGCGGTTTCGGCGGCAGCACCCGGCCCTTGTACTTCACGGTGCCCTCGGTCGGGACGTACAGCCCGGTCAGGCAGTTGAAGAAGGTCGTCTTCCCGGCGCCGTTCGGGCCGATCAGGCCGACGATCTCGCCCTGGCGGACCGTCAGGTCCACGTCGTTCACGGCCGTCAGGCCGCCGAAGCGCATCACCACGCCGGCGGCCTCCAGCACGGGGGCGGCGAGCGGCTCGGGGGTCGGAACGGTCTCGGTCTCGGTGCTCACGGTGCTCACGCCCCCGCCTTGGTCGGTACGTCGTCGGCCGGGGCGGCCTGCGCGGGCAGCTGCACCTCGTGGAACTCCAACTGCTGCCGGCGGCCCGCGATCAGGCCCTCCGGCCGGAAGCGCATCAGCAGGATCAGCGCCAGGCCGAACGCCAGCAGCTGGTAGGACTGCAGGAACTCCAGCTTCGCCGGGATCAGGAACAGCAGCGCTGCGCCCACCAGCGGGCCGCTGATGGTGCCCATGCCGCCGAGGATCACCGCGGCCAGCAGGAACGCCGAGTTCGGCGGCGTCGGCCCGGTGAACAGGTACTGGTCGGGCGAGACCGCGCCCGACACGTGCGCCTGCACCGCGCCGGCCAGGCCCGCCAGGGTCGCGCCCAGCGCGAAGGCGATCAGCTTCACCCGGAAGCCGTTGATGCCCATCGCCTCGGCCGCCGTCTCGTCCTCCCGGATCGCCACCCAGGCCCGGCCGATCCGGGAGTTGGCGACCCGCGCGAACACCGTCACCACGACCGCGGTGGCCACCAGCATCAGCAGCAGGTAGTTGCCGTTCTTGCCCAGGTGCAGGGCCCCGAAGTCGTGCGCCTCGCCGAAGTCGAAGCCGAACAGGCTGACGTCCGGGATCGCCGCGATGCCGTTCGGGCCGTTGGTCAGGCTCGGGCCCGACCTGCCGTCCAGGTTGTTCATCGCGATCCGGAAGATCTCGCCGAAGCCCAGCGTCACGATCGCCAGGTAGTCGCCGCGCAGCCGCAGCGTCGGCGCGCCGATCACCACGCCGAACACCAGCGCCGCCAGCGCGCCGATCAGCACCGCGACCGGGAACGGCAGGTGCAGGTCCCGGAAGACCGAGAACTTCGACCCCGAGACCAGCGCCGCCGCGTACGCGCCCACGCCCAGGAAGGCCACGTAGCCGAGGTCCAGCAGGCCCGCCAGGCCGACCACCACGTTCAGGCCGAGCGCGACCGTCGCGAAGATCAGGATGTTGGTGCCGATCAGCACGTACGTCTCGCTGCTCTGGGTGAACGGGAACGCGCCCGCCGCGGCGAACGCCGCGCCCGTGGTCACCGCCCGGTGCCGGGAGGTCAGTTCGCGCAGCCGGCCCACCGCGCCGGACGCCAACAGCGCCGCGGTGCCGAAGCCGGTCAGCAGCAGGAAGCCGATGAACAGCTCGCCGTACTCGGTGGAGATGCCGAACTCGACCACGCCCAGGCCCACCGCGAACACCGCGGTCACCAGCAGGATCTCCGCCCAGCCGGGCAGCGGGCGGGCGGCGGGCAGCGGGCGCTCGATCCGGCCGATCCGCAGCCACCCGTCCAGCAGCCGCCACAGCCGCAGCGCCGCGATCGCGGCCGGCAGGGCCACGAAGAACCACAGGTTCCCGGTGAACAGCGGCCGGATGCCGGGCGGCACCGCGTGCAGCGCCCAGCCCTGGCCCAGGCCCTGCCGCAGCACCGCGGAGACGACCAGGACCGCGTACAGGCCCCAGTGCAGCTCGGCGTGGCGGACGGTGCGCCGGCGGTCCAGCGGCAGGCCCAGCGCGCCCAGCACGGCCAGCAGCGAGCCGACCGCGGCCAGCCAGCCGCCCGGGTCCAGGTTGACCAGGCCGTCCAGCTCGACGGCGATCGAGCCCGCCGCGTACCAGCACACCGCGAGGGTGCCGAGCGCGGCGAACAGCACGCCGTTCGCGCTGCCGGACGGGTTCAGCCAGCGCAGGCCCTTCAGCCCGCGGTGGGCCAGCGCCAGCAGCGCGGTCAGCACGCCGCCGGCCAGCGCCAGCCACTGCAGGCCGGCCGGGGAGCCGTAGTACGTCAGGTCGCCGGGGAAGTCCGGCGTCCAGGTCCAGGACATCGCCGCGGAGGCGGCGGCCAGCACCCCGCCGCCGACCGCCGCGACCGGCGCGAGGTGCGCGGGCAGCGGCAGGACCGGGGAGGTCTCGTGGGTGGTGCTCTCGTGGGTCGTCGTCTCGGTCATCGCGCTCACACCCGATCCGCGACGCGCTCGCCGAGCAGGCCCTGCGGCCGCACCAGCAGGACGACGATCAGCAGCACGAACGCCCACACGTTGGCCCAGGCGCCGCCGCCGAGCTGGTGCATGCCCGGGACGTCCTGCACGTAGGCGGTGGCCATCGACTCGGCGACGCCCAGCACCAGGCCGCCCAGCATCGCGCCGTAGATGTTGCCGATGCCGCCCAGCACGGCCGCGGTGAACGCCTTCAGACCGGCCAGGAAGCCCATCGCGAAGTCGACCTGGCCGTACCGCAGCCCGTGCGCGACCGCCGCGACGGCGGCGAAGGCCGCGCCCAGCGCGAACGCGACCACGATGATCCGGTCGGTGTCGATGCCCATCAGCTTCGCGGTGTCCGGGTCCTGCGCGGTGGCCTGCATGGCCCGGCCGGTGCGGGTGAGCCGCACGAAGCCGGCCAGCACCAGCATGCACAGCGGCGCCGCCACCAGCAGGAACAGGTCGTTGCGCTGCAGGTGGAAGGAGCCCAGGCCGATCGGGTCGCCGCCGAACTGCGGGAAGGACAGCGCCTTCTTGCCGTCCGGGTAGAACGCCCACACCACCTGCTGCAGCGCGATCGACAGGCCGATCGCGGTGATCAGCGGCGCCAGCCGGGGCGCGGTGCGCAGCGGCCGGTAGGCGAAGCGCTCGGCGGCGGTGGCGGTGAGCACGGAGGCGATCACACCGCCGAGGATCATCACCGGCAGCGCCAGCCAGAGGGAGGTGCCGTGCGGCAGCGCCGCGTAGGCGGTCAGCGCGCCGAAGCCGCCGACCATGAAGATCTCGCCGTGGGCGAAGTTGATGAGCTGGACGATGCCGTAGACCATCGTGTAACCGATGGCGATCAGGCCGTACATCAGGCCGAGCATCAGTCCGTTGGCCAGGTTTTGCGGCAGTTCGTGCACCGCGGGCCTCCGTGGATAGGGGGGTACGAGAAGGCGGAGGGCACTTGTGGTGCCCTCCGCCACACGGCTGTCTTGCGGGGAGGTGCGGTGCGGATCAGCCGCTGTACGTACCGCTCTTGACCTTCTTCCAGGCGCCGCCCTGGACGCTGTACACGGTCAGCTGCTTGTTGGTGGTGTCGCCGTACTCGTCGAAGGCGACCGGGCCGGTGACGCCGGTGAACTTCACCTTGCCGAGCTCGGCCAGCACCTGGGTGCGCAGGTCGGACGGCACCTTGCCGCCGTTGTGCTCGACCGCGGCCTTGACCGCCTCGATGATCGACCAGGCGGCGTCGTACGAGTAGCCGCCGTACGCCGCGTACGGCTCCGGGTACTTGGCCGCGGTGTAGTTGGCGACGAACTCCTTGGCGGTGTCCAGCTCCTCGACCGGGACGCCCACCGAGGTGGCCAGGTCGCCCTCGCCGTTGCCGTTGGCGAGCTTGACGAACTCCGGGTCGTAGATGCCGTCGCCGCCGAACAGCGGGACCTTGGCGCCGCCCTTCTTCAGCTGGTCGCTGAGCGGGCCGGCGTCCGGGTACTCGCCGCCGTAGTACACCGAGTCGGCGCCCGCCGAGGCGACCTTGGTGGCGATGGCGGAGAAGTCCTTGTCGCCCGGGTTGATGTGGTCGGTGCCGACCACGGTGCCGCCGAGCTTCTTGAACTCGTCCGCGAAGATGGCGGCCAGGCCCGCGCCGTAGGTCTTCTTGTCGTCGACGACGTAGACCTTGGTCTTCTTGGCGTCGTTGTACAGGTACTGGGCGGCGAACTTGCCCTGCACCACGTCGGTGGTGGCGGTGCGGAAGTACGACTGGTACTGGCGGGTGAACTTGCCGCTGCCCCAGTCCGGGCCCAGCGACAGGTCGGGGCTGGTGTTGGCGGGCGAGACCTGGGCCAGCTTGGCGTCGTCGAAGACCTTCTGCATGGTCAGCGAGACGCTGGAGTTGAGCGGGCCGACCACGCCGACCACGTCCTTGCTGTCGACCAGCGCGGTGGCGTTCTGCTTGCCGGTGGTCGGGTTGGCCTGGTCGTCCTTGGCCTCGATGGCGAAGGTCACGCCGGGGACGTAGTTCTTCGCGTTGGCCTGCTTGGCCGCGAGGTCCACCGAGTTCTTGATGCCCAGGCCCAGCGCGGACAGGCTGCCGCTGGTCGGCGCGTCGATGCCGATCACCACCTTGACGCTGCCCCCCTTGCCGCCGCTGCTCGCGTTGTCCGCGCCGGAGTCGGACTTGCCGCCCCGCGAACCGCAGGCGGACAGGGTGAGCGCCCCCGCCACGGCAATGGTCACGACAAGAAGTGAGCTCTTTCGCACGACGAGGGTCTCCTTCTGGATCTGGAGGACACGCGCACAGGGCAGGCGGTGCCGGGTCGCGGCGGCCGACCCGGGAACCGGACGGCGCGGTGACTGGGCGTGACTCTAGACCGCCCGTGCCGACTCGGGCAGTGGGACGGGGGAGGCTGTGATTCTCTTGTTATGACCACGGCGGATGTTGATCTCACATCATGGTCCAAAACCCCAGGTGGATCACCGGGTTCCGGGATCCGTCCCGAGTAGTGGATCTCCCTCCTGCTCAACTCCCAGGTCACACAAGGGTTCACCGATTATCGGACAGGTTTGTCCGGGGATCGTGGGCTGGTCACGTGCGTCCGATAATCGGACACGGGATGGTTCGGGTGCGGTACTGCGGGGACGTCCCGGAGGGGGTGGCGGCCGGCGGTCCGGCGCATGGTCCTCATTGCACGCGTGTTACGCAGCGTTACATCGAGGAAAGGGAGGGGCCCGCCCGTCGGCACCCCGGGCCGCTCAGCGTAGGCCGCGGCCCGCCGCGGCGGCAGGGGTGGACCAGGGAGCGGCAAGAAACTTGCCGGCGGGCGCTCCTGACGCCCGCTCGGCCCCGGCCCGGCCCGGGGTGGTTCGCGCTCTGCGGACACGGCGACGCCCCCTCGTTCCAGCCGAGACTGCCCCTGGCGGGGCACGGCCAAACCACGAGGGGGCGCGTGGGGACGAGCAGGCGCCCGCGCGGGGCGGGAGACGCGCGTCTAGTGCCGCGTCAGGCGACCTTCGCCCGTCGCGACGCCCGGCACGCACTCTCGCCGCACCGGCCGAAAACCCAAGTACATCCAGTACGAGGGCT
>NZ_JBSGET010000241.1:0-6651 GCF_053603035.1 Kitasatospora sp. NPDC004272
CGGTCGGCCTCGTCGGCGGCGGCGCGGGCGGCGCCGCCGGAGCGGCCGAGGGTGCCGGCGAGTTCGGCCCGGCGCTGTTCGCCCTGCCGCCGGCGGGCGGTCGACCGCTCGACCTCGGCGGTGAGTTCGGCGCGCCGTTCGCGGGCGGCGGCGAGTTCTCCGGCCAGCCGCTCGCAGCGGGCGTCGAGTTCCGCGATGCCGCGGGCGGCTTCGGTGACGGCGGCGCGGGTCTCCAGCGGGCTGGGCGCGCCGGGCGATCCGCCGTGGGCGAGGACGGCGGAGAGCAGGTCGCCGTCCGGGGTGACGGCGTTCCAGTGCGGGTGGGCGGCGGTCAACCGCCGTGCCGCGTCGAGGTCCTCGACCACGGCGGTGCGTTCCAGCAGTCGGCGGGCGGCGTCGGCCACCGCGGCCGGGCCGTCGACCAGGGCGCCGGCCCAGCGGGCGCCGGCCGGCGGGTCCGGGACCGCGGGCCGCGTCCCGTCGGCGATCAGCAGGGCGGCCCGGCCGGCGTCCTCGGCGCGCAGCCGGGCGAGGGCGTCGGCGGCGGTGGCCGCGTCGGGGACGGCGACGGCTTCGGCGGCGGCGCCGAGCGCGGCGGCCACGGCGAGTTCGAACCCGGGGGTGACGGTGAGGAGTTCGGCGGCCGGGCCGAGGACACCGGGGAGGCCGAGCAGGGCGGCGCTGCCGTCCTTGCGGCGCAGGCCGAGGGCGAGCGCGTCGTGCCGGGCGGTGAGCGCGGCGCGCTCCTTCTCGGCGGCGGTGAGTGCCTCGCGGGCCGCCGAGAGGGCCCGTTCGGCGTCCCGCAGGGCGTCCCGGGCCTGCTCGTGGAGTTCCTCGCCGAGTTCCTCCGCCGCGCTGAACTCCCGGTTCCGTTCGAGGAGTTCCTCGTACTCCCGCTGGGCGGCGGCGGCCCGCAGCCGGGCCTCGTCGCGGGCGGTGGCGAGCCGCTGGGCCTCGGCCCCGGCGGCGGCGGCCCGGGAGCGGGCGGCGGCGGCGCTGCCCTGCAGGCGGGCGAGTCCTTCGCGCCGGTCGGCGATGGCCCGGGCGGCGGCGCGCAGCCGGGTCTCCTCCTCGGCGAGGGCGCGTTCGAGGTCGGCGCGTTCCTCGACGGCCTCGGCCAGCGCGTACCGGGCCTGTTCCAGGGCCTCTTCGAGGGCGGCCTCCTCCTCGCGGACCCGGGCGGCCTCGCGTTCGAGGTCCTCGGGGTCGCGGCCGGGGCGTTCCTCCAGCTGTCCGGCGGTGGCGGCGGCGCGCACCCGGGCCTCGGCGAGGCCGATGGTGCCGCGGGTGCGTTCGGCGAGCGAGGAGAGCCGGTACCAGGTCTGCCGGGCGGCTTCCAGGGCGGGCCCGAGCTGTTCGACCTGGGCCTCCAGGACGGCTTCGCGCTGGAGGGCGGCGGCGAGTTGCTGTTCGACGGTGGTGCGGCGCAGTCCCAGGGCGAGTTCGTCGGCGACCTCGGCCTCGACGGCGCGGCGCAGGGTGAGCAGGTCGTCGGCGAGCAGTCGCAGCCGGGCGTCGCGCAGTTCGGCCTGGATGCCGGCGGCGCGCCGGGCGATCCTGGCCTGGCGGCCCAGCGGGCCGAGCTGGCGGCGCAGTTCGGCGACCAGGTCCTGGACCCGGTTGAGGTTGGTCTGCATCGCGTCGAGCTTCCGCAGCGCCTTCTCCTTGCGCTTGCGGTGCTTGAGGACGCCGGCCGCCTCCTCGATGAAGGCGCGCCGCCCCATCGGGTCGGCGTGCAGCACGGAGTCGAGCTGGCCCTGGCCGACGATGACGTGCATCTCGCGGCCGATGCCGGAGTCGGAGAGGAGTTCCTGGATGTCGAGCAGCCGGCAGGTGGTGCCGTTGAGCGCGTACTCGCTGCCGCCGTTGCGGAACATCGTCCGGGTGATGGTGACTTCGGAGTAGTCGATCGGCAGGGCGCCGTCGGTGTTGTCGATGGTGAGGCTGACCTCGGCGCGGCCGAGCGGCGGGCGGCCGCTGGTGCCGGCGAAGATGACGTCCTCCATCTTGCCGCCGCGCAGCGACTTGGCGCCCTGTTCGCCCATCACCCAGGAGAGCGCGTCGACGACGTTGGACTTGCCGGAGCCGTTGGGGCCGACCACGCAGGTGATGCCGGGTTCGAAGCGCAGGGTGGTCGCCGAGGCGAAGGACTTGAACCCGCGCAGGGTCAGGCTCTTGAGGTGCACCCGACCGTCCTCCTCGCCGCGAACCGCCGCGAACCGCCGGGCCGCCGAACCCCGCGCCGCGGACCGCGGCGGCGCGCCCCGTCACCTGCCGCCCCCCTCCGGGACGGCCCGCCGCCTGCGACTGTATCCGGCCGCACCGCCGCCGGGGCTCCAGGCGGGGGTTTGACCGTGCGGCGGGTCGGGCAGTCTCTCGGCGAGCGGACCGGCGTGGACACGACGAAGGGACGTCCGCATCGGACGTCCCTCGCAGGCTGCCATCCCCTCGTCGGGGAAGCTCAGTGCACGACTGCGTCGATCGTGAGGACCACGAGCGATCAGGTCAGGGCCGGCTCGCGCTGGTCCAGGTCGATGCTGCTGAGCAGCGAGTGCTCGTCGGCGACGGCGGACAGCGCGTCGTTCTCGGCCTGGAGCTTCATGAGCTCGTTCTCCAGGTCCTGGACGCGCTGCTGCAGCCGTCGCATCTCGGAGAGCATTCGCGGGTCGGGGCCGCCGACGTACCCGAGAAGCGCCTTTGCCATGATGTGTGGTCCTCCACGCTGAGTGACCGAACCGTGTACGGTGGGTCTTTGGGGGAAGGGATACGCACGCGCCTGCGCGCCGGACGTGCTGGCTGGGCACTACGAGGGCATCCGCTGGTGAGTGACACACTCACAGGCGTGGCCCCGCCGGTTAAACGCAAACCTGTGCGCGGGTTTCCAGCGTCTCACCAAAGACCGTACGGGTCAACACGATCACCGCACGCTACCGCGCCCCTGTCACCTGCATGGCGGGAACCTCACACCATCGGCCGGGCTAGTGGATCACTACGTCTGCGGAGTCAACCATGACTCCGGCCCGAAGGCAACCCTATGACACCGGCAGTTGCCGGGGGCTCTCCTCCCGCCGGCAACTGCGGTGTGCTCATCGGATCGCGAAGCCCTCGTACCCCTCGCCCACGGCGGTCCAGATCTCGGTGACTCCGCTGACCTGACCAGGCGTTCCGGGCCCGCGCAGCGCGGCGAGCAGCCGCTCGCAGTCGGCGCGCGACCCCTCGGCGACCACCTGGACCCGGCCGTCCCCGAGGTTGCTCGTGTAGCCCGTCAGCCCGATCTCCAGGGCCCTGGCCCTGGTCCACCAGCGGAACCCCACCTGCTGGACGCGGCCGCGCACCCAGACGGTGGCGCGGACGGATCGGTGGCTGTCGTGACCTTGCATGTGTCCGACCATAGTCGGGCACTTCGGGGGCGCTCGGAACGGGCTTCACGCCCCTTCCACCGACCCTCCCCACCCCGGCACGGCCCCTCCTCTCCCGTACGGCCCTCCCCCTCTCCCGCACGGCCCTCCCCCGCGCCCGGCCCTCCCCCGCGCCCGGCCCTCAGCGGTGGTGCTCGGCCAGCGAGTGCAGCGTCCAGCCCCGGCCGGCCGGGTCCAGCGGGGCGGTGGCGGCGGTGAACAGCTCGGCCGCCCGCCGGTAGGAGAGCCGGCCGCGGCCGGTGAGCGGGCAGCGGTCGCGCTCCGGGGTGCCGGCCGGGGCGCGCCGACCGGTGAGGAACAGCGGCCCCGCGGTGCGGCCGGCCACCAGCAGCGGCAGCAGCCGGGCGGCGCCGCCGCGCCAGCGCAGCGGGCGCTCGCCGGCCGCCGTGCGGGCCTGGCGGTTCGGCAGGTCGAGCCGGTCCACGTCCAGCGCGAGCAGCCGCTCGATCGGGGCGCCGGTCTCCCGGACCAGGTGCCACAGCACCTTCTCGCGCAGCGGCACCCGCAGCGCGAGCACCGCCCGCAGCCGCTCCTCCCCCGGCGCCCCCGCGGCGGCGGGACGGACCGGCAGCGGCCGCAGCTCCCCGGCCGGGTCGGCGGACAGCCAGCCCTGCGCGCACCACCAGCGCAGGGCGGCCCGCAGCGCGGACAGTTCGCGGTTGGCGGTGCGCGCGCCCACCGCCCCGGCCCGGGCGGCGAACGCGGCGGCCAGCCGCTCGGGCGCGCCCGGTCCGTCCAGCAGGGTGAGCGGCAGCACCGGCGGGGCGGCCCGCCGCCGCTCGGGGCCGGACGGCGGGGTGCGGCCGACCAGCAGCCAGGCCCAGGTGCGCAGGGCGATCCGGTAGACCCGCCGGGAGCCGTCCGCGAGCGGCGCCCCCGCCAGGTAGTGCTCGGCCGCGACGGCGAACTCCACGGGTGTCATTCCCGCAGTAAATCCTGCTGGCCGGAAACCGTCAACACCCGCTCCGACTGCGGTAAATCGGCGATTTACTGCGCCGGATTCCGGCCCCGGCAAAATTGAGGCGGATCCGCTCAGGTTTTCCGGCGCGACCCCTTGCCGGGCGGCCCGGCGGCCGGGCAGCCTGCCGGTTGTGAAACCGACTCCACGGCGGCTCGCCGTCCTGCGCGGGCGGTCCTTCCGCCTCTTCTTCACCGGGTACGCGGTCTCCCTGTTCGGCTCCTCCACCGCCTCCGTCGCGGTGGCCTTCGCGGTGCTGGACGGCGGGGGCGGCGGCTCCGGGCTGGGCGCGGTGATGGCGGCCCGGATCGTCCCGATCGTGCTGCTGCTGGTGTTCGGCGGGGCGGCCGCCGACCGGCTCGGACCGCGCCGGACCATGCTCGGCTCGGACGCCCTGCGCTGCGCGACCCAGGCCGCCACCGCGGCGCTGCTGTTCGCCGGGCACGGGACGGTGTGGGCGCTGGCCGCGCTGATGGTGCTGTGGGGGCTGGGCGAGGCGGTGTTCCTGCCCGCGCAGGACGCGCTGCTGCCGCGGATCGTCCCGCCCGCCGAACTGGCCGACGCCAACGCGCTGCTGGGCATCGCCCGGAACGGCTCCGCGGTGGCCGGGCCGGCCCTGGCGGGGCTGCTGACCGCCACCGCGGGCCCGGGCTGGGTGCTGCTGCTCGACGCCGCCTCGTACGCGGCCGGCCTGGCCGCGCTGGCCCTGCTGCGCCTCCCGCCCGCACCCGCCGCCGACGGCCCCGCGCCCGGGCTGCTGGCCGAACTCCGCGAGGGCTGGGACGAGTTCCGCTCCCGGCGGTGGCTGTGGGTGAGCGTGCTGCAGGGCTGCCTGTTCAACCTGCTGGTGTGGGCGCCGTTCCTGGTGCTCGGCCCGGTGCTGGCCCGCGCGCGGCTCGGCGGCGCGGGCGGCTGGGGCGCGGTGCTGGGTGCCTACGGGGCGGGCGCGGTGCTCGGCGGGCTGGTGCTGCTGGGGCGGCGGCCGCGCCGTCCGCTGCGCACGGTGCTGCTGGTGACCGCGGGCTGGGCGCTGCCCTCGGGGGCGCTGGCGCTGGGCTGGCCGCTGCCGCTGGTGATGGCGGCGGCCGCCGGGGCCGGGGTGACCTCGATCGTCTCCGGCAGCCTGTTCGCCGCCCTGACCCAGCGCCACGTCCCGCCGCGGGCGCTGGGCCGGGTCGGCGCGTACGTGACGCTCGGGGCGTTCGCGTTCGGGCCGGTGGGGCTGGCGCTGGCCGGCCCGCTCGCCTCGGCGGTCGGCGCGGGGACGGTGCTGGGCTGGGGCGCGGCCTGGCAACTGCTGTCCTGCGCGGCGGTGCTGGCGCTGCTGGGCCGCCGCGAGCCGGCCGCCGGAGCCGCCGCGGTGCCCGCCGACCGGCCGCAGACCGTCCCCGGCGGCCCACCGGAGCGCTCCGAGCGGGCATAGTGGTGACGATCTTCCGCAGCCGTACCCGTTCCCCCTCAGGAGACCCCAGGTGATCCTCGGCCTCGTCACCGCCGTCGCGGCGTCCGCCTGCTACGGCACCGGTTCGGTGCTGCAGGCCCTCGGCGCCCGCCGCTCGGCCCGGCAGGAGGCGGCGGACGGCACCGTCACCGAGCACGGCGGGCCGAGCCTGGCCTCGACCGCGAAGGCCGCCGTCACCTGGGAGTTCATCCTCGGCACGGTGCTGGACTTCATCGGCTTCGGCCTGGGCGCGCTGGCCGCCCGGCTGCTGCCGCTGTTCCTGTCGCAGACCATCATCAGCGCCAACCTGGTGATCACCGCGGTGCTCTCGGTGAAGCTGCTGGGCCTGCGGCTGCGGCAGTTGGAGTGGCTGTCGATCGGGATCCTGTGCGGCGCGCTGGTGCTGCTCGCGGTGGCCGCCGGCCCGGAGGGCGGGCACGAGGCGGCCCGGGCCTTCCACTGGGCGCTGCTGATCGGCTCGGCGGTGCTGGTCGCGGGCGGTTCGCTGGTGGTGCGCCGGCTCGGGTCGGGCGGGGCGATCGTGGCGGGCCTGCTCTCCGGCCTGGGCTTCGGCGCGCTGGGCATCGGCGTGCGGGTCCTGGACGGCGTGCAGCCCTTCGACCTCGGCGCGCTGCTCGCCGACCCCGCGCTGTACGCCGTCCTGGTCGGCGGCCTGGGCGGGATGTACCTGCACACGGTGGCCCTGCAGATCGGCTCGGTGAACGGCGCGACCGCCGCCCTGGTGGTCGGCGAGACGGTCGTCCCGGGCGCGGTGGGCGTGCTCTGGCTCGGCGACTCCTCCCGGGACGGCCTGGGCTGGCTGGCCGTCCTCG
>NZ_JBSGET010000242.1:0-6572 GCF_053603035.1 Kitasatospora sp. NPDC004272
GGGGCCTGGGTGAGACCCCCCCGGCCCGCCCAAGGGGGCCCCGCCCCCGGCGGCGGCACGCGCGGCCCCGCGGCCCCGTCGGCGTCAGCGGCCCCGCTCGGCCGCCCACGCGGCGGCGTGCCGGACCAGCCGGGACGGCAGCGCGGGCGCGCCCGTCCAGTGCAGGTGCAGGTACGAGGCGTGCACCGAGCCGTGCAGGTGGCCCTCGGTGTGCGGGCCGGCGGGGGTGCGCCAGCCCCAGGCGGGGGAGGGGCCGGCCGCCGGGTCGGTGGCGGTGCGGTGGAACTCGTGGCCGCGCACCCGGGAGCCGGCCGCCGCCAGCGGGGAGTCGGCGAGCGCCACCGCCTCCCGGTAGCCGAGGGTCAGCCGGGGGGTCATCCGGGCCGTGGCGTCCAGCACCCCGCACATCGGCAGGCCGTCCAACTCCCGTCCCAGGTACAGCAGTCCGGCGCACTCGCCGACCACCGGCGCCCCGCTCGCGGCCAGCTCGGCGACCGCCGCGCGCAGCGCCGCGTTGGCGCTCAGCTCGGAGACGTACACCTCGGGGAAGCCGCCGCCGATCACCAGCGCCGCCGTCCGCTCCGGCAGCCGCTCGTCGTGCAGCGGGTCGAAGGGCACCACCTCGGCCCCGGCGGCGGCCAGCAGTTCGGCGTTCTCCGCGTACGAGAAGGAGAACGCCGCGCCGCCCGCCAGCGCGATCCGCGGCCGGGGGCCGGTCGGCGGCTCGACCTCGGCCGCCGCGTCCCAGGGGGCCGCGGTGAGCGGCGGGGCGGTCCGGGCCAGTGCCAGCACCGCGTCCAAGTCCACTGAACGGCGGACGAGTTCGCCCATCTCGCGGACCGCCCGCAGCGCCTCCGCGGAGCGCTCCACGGCCGGGACCAGGCCCAGGTGCCGGGAGGGCGTGTCGACCGCCCCGGCCCGGCGGACCGCGCCCAGCACCGGCACGCCCGAGCCCTCCTCCAGGGCCTCGCGCAGCAGCGTCTCGTGCCGGTCCGAGGCGACCTTGTTCAGGATCACTCCGGCCAGCCGGACCTCCGGGTCCCAGGACGCGAAGCCGTGCACCAGCGCCGCCACCGACCGGGACTGCGAGGAGGCGTCCACCACCAGCACCACCGGCGCCCGCAGCAGCTTGGCGACCTGCGCGGTGGAGGCCAACTCGCCCCGCCCGGCGGCCCCGTCGTACAGGCCCATCACGCCCTCGACCACCGCGACGTCCGCCCCGGCCGCGCCGTGCGCGAACAGCGGGGCGATCCGCTCCGGGCCGCTCATCCAGGCGTCCAGGTTGCGGCCCGGGCGCCCGGCGGCCAGCGCGTGGTAGCCGGGGTCGATGTAGTCGGGGCCGACCTTGTGCGGGGAGACCTCCAGCCCGCGCGCGGCCAGCGCCGCGATCAGGCCGGTGGCGACCGTCGTCTTGCCCGCCCCGGAGGACGGCGCGGCCACCACCAGCCGCGGAATCACGTTGCTCAACCCGCTACCACTCGATACCGCGCTGGCCCTTGCGGCCCGCGTCCATCGGATGCTTCACCTTGGTCATCTCGGTGACCAGGTCGGCCAGTTCGGTCAACTCCGCGGGCGCGTACCGGCCGGTCACCACCACGTGCTGGCTGCCGGGGCGCTCCCGCAGCACCTCCACCACCTCCGCCACGTCGATCCAGCCCCAGTGCAGCGGGTAGGTGAACTCGTCCAGCACGTAGAACCGGTACGTCTCGGCCGCCAGGTCCCGCTTGACCTGCTCCCAGCCCTCCCGGGCCGCCTCCTCCGAGGACTCGATGTCGCGCTGCACCCAGGACCAGCCCGAACCCATCTTGTGCCAGGCCACCGTGCCGCCCTGCCCGGACTCGCCGAGCACCCGCAGCGCGTTCTCCTCGCCGACCTTCCACTTCGCCGACTTCACGAACTGGAACACCCCGACCGGCCAGCCCTGGTTCCAGGCCCGCAGCGCCATCCCGAACGCCGCCGTCGACTTCCCCTTGCCCGGCCCGGTGTGCACCGCCGTGATCGGCAGCGTCCGGCGCTGCCGCGTCGTCAGGCCGTCCTCCGGGACGTTCTCCGCCACTCCCTTGGGCATGCCGCTCACGCCGCCTTTCGCGTCATCGTCGTCGTCCGTGCTTCCCGCACCAGCGAGGCCACGCCCTCGGCCCGCAGTTCGTCCAGGCTCACCGCGTCACCGTTCAGGTGCGCGGCCAACTCCCGTGCCAGGCCCAGCCGGACGGGTCCGGACTCGCAGTCCAGCACCACCGCGGCCACGCCCTGCGCGGCCAGCAGGCCGGCCGCCCGGCGGGCCCGCGGCAGCGCGTCCTTGCCGCCGGTGGCCCGGCCGTCGGTCACCAGCACCAGCAGCGGGCGCCGGTCCGGGTCGCGCAGCCGCTCCACCCGCAGCACCTCGTGCGCCCGCAGCAGGCCCGCCTCCAGCGGCGTCCGGCCGCCGGTCGGCAGCTGCTCCAGCCGGGCCGCGCCCACCTCCACCGAGGAGGTCGGCGGCAGCGCCAGCTCGGCGCCCGCGCCCCGGAAGGTCACCAGGCCGACCTTGTCGCGGCGCTGGTAGGCGTCCATCAGCAGCGACAGCACCGCGCCCTTGACCGCGGTCATCCGCTGCCGGGCCGCCATCGAACCCGAGGCGTCCACCACGAACAGCACCAGGTTCGACTCCCGGCCCCGGCGCACCTGCTCGCGCAGGTCGTCCCGGCGCAGCACCAGCGCCCGCCCGGCCCGCCCGCGCGCCACCTGGTGCGGCGCGGCCGCGCGCAGCGTCGCGCTCAGGTGCAGCCGGGACAGCCGCCCGCGCGGCCGGCGGGCCCGGATCGTGTGCCCGGCGTCCGTCTCGGCGGGCGAACGGCGGCCCTGCGCGCCCCGGCCGGTGCCGTCCACCTTGAACAGCCTGGTGCGGTACGGCTGGTCGGCCGCGACCGGCGCCGACTCCGGTGCGCCGCCCGGGCGTTGCCGCGGAGGAGCGGGGGAATCGTCCGAACTCGCCTCCCCGGACGGGGCGTCGGGCTCACCGGGTTCCGGCGCACCGCCACCGCCGCCGTCCGGGCCGCCGCCGTCCGGGCGACCGCCCTCAGGACCGCCGCCGTCCGGGCCGTCGTCCTCCGGCCCGTCCTCCGGCTGCTGGTGCTCGGCCAGCGTCCGGTCCAGCTGCTCCTCGTCCAGCCCCGGCGCGTCGAACGGGTTGCGCCGCCGCCGGTGCGGCAGCGCCAGCCGGGCGGCCGTCCGGACGTCCTCCTCCCGCACCTCGGTGCGCCCCGCCCAGGCGGCCAGGGCCACCGCGGTGCGGGCCATCACGATGTCCGCGCGCAGGCCGTCCACCTCGAACGCCGCGCACACCGCCGTGATCTGACGCAGCGCCAGATCGGAGAGCTGCACGCTCGGCAGCAACTCCCGTGCGGCGGTGATCCGTTCGGCCAGCTCCCGCTCGCGCTCGTCCCAGCGCGCCGCGAAACCGGCCGGGTCGGCGTCGTACCCGAGCCGCCGCCGCACCACCTCGGCGCGCTCGTCCGGGTCCCGGGTGGCCGCGATCTCCACCGTCAGGCCGAACCGGTCCAGCAACTGCGGCCGCAGCTCGCCCTCCTCCGGGTTCATCGTCCCGACCAGCAGGAACCGGGCCGCGTGCCGCACCGACACGCCCTCCCGCTCCACGTACGAGCGCCCCATCGCCGCCGCGTCCAGCAGCAGGTCCACCAGGTGGTCCTGGAGCAGGTTGACCTCGTCGATGTACAGCACGCCGCGGTGCGCCTTCGCCAGCAGCCCCGGCTCGTACGCCTGCACGCCCTCGGCGAGCGCCCGCTCCAGGTCCAGCGAGCCGACCACCCGGTCCTCGGTGACGCCCACCGGCAACTCCACCAGGAACGCGGGCCGTTCGGCCGTCCGGTCGCCGTCGTGCGGCCCGTCCGGGCACTGCGGGTCCGGCGCCGCCGGGTCGCAGGCGAACCGGCAGCCCGGCACCGTGGCGATCGACGGCAGCAGCCCGGCCAGGGCCCGCACCATCGTCGACTTGGCGGTGCCCTTCTCGCCCCGCACCAGCACCCCGCCCACGGCCGGCGAGACCGCGTTCAGCAGCAGCCCCAGCCGCAGGTCGTCCATGCCCACGATCGCCGTGAACGGATAACGGGCCTCGGTCATTCGGCACTCCCCATCTCCAGCGGGGCCGGGGCCCCGGGCGGCACGAACGGCAGACCCGCCGGTGCCCCGTTCTCGATCAGCTTCCACAGCGCGTCGGTGTCGGCGTGTTCGGCCACCAGGTCGCCCAGCGCGTCGAGTTGACGCTCGCGGGCGGCGGCGAACGAGGTGTCCGGCGCCGGGACGAACGCCCGGCCCGCGGCGCGGGCCACCTCGGTCAGGAAGGCCCGCCGGAAGGCGTCGTTCTCCAGCAGGCCGTGCCAGGTGGTGCCCCACACCGCGCCCGCCCGGCAGCCGTCCAGCGGCCGCCCGGCGGCGTCCGTGACGAACGGCTCGCCGCCCTCCACCGTCACCACGCCGTGGTGGATCTCGTAGCCCTCCACCGGCTCGCCCAGCGCCACCCCCGACGGCCGGGCCAGTACCTTCCCGGCGCCGAACACCACCCGGGTCGGCAGCAGCCCCAGGCCGTCCACCGCACCGGACGACTTCGACTCCACCGGGTCCACGACCTCCCGGCCCAGCATCTGGTAGCCGCCGCACACCCCCAGCACCGGCCGCCCGGCCGCGGCCCGCGCCGCCAGCGGCTCCGCCAGGCCCCGCTCGCGCAGCCAGGCCAGGTCCGCGACGGTGGCCCGGGTGCCGGGCAGCACCACCAGGTCGGCGTCCGCCAGCTCCTCCGGGCCGGTCACCCAGCGCACCAGCACGCCCGGCTCCTGCGCCAGCGCGTCCACGTCCGTGAAGTTCGACAGCCGCGGCAGCCGCACCACCGCGACCCGCAGCACCTCCGCGCCCACCGGGCCGCCCGCCGCCGGACGGGACGCCACCGCGGCCAGGCCGAGCGAGTCCTCCGCGTCCAGCCACAGGCCCGGCAGCATCGGCAGCGTGCCCAGCACCGGACGGCCGGTCAGCCCGCGCAGCATCTCCAGCCCGGGTTCCAGCAGCCGGGCGTCGCCGCGGAACTTGTTGACGATCCAGCCCGCGACCAGCGCCTGGTCGCCCGGGGACAGCAGCGCCAGCGTCCCGAACATCGACGCGAACACCCCGCCCCGGTCGATGTCCCCGACCACCACGACCGGCAGCCGGGCCGCCGTCGCCAGGCCCATGTTGGCGATGTCCCCGTCCCGCAGGTTGATCTCCGCCGGGGAGCCCGCGCCCTCGCACACCACCACGTCGAAGCGCGCCCGCAGGTCCGCCAGGCACTCCAGCGCCCGCTCCAGCAGCACCGGCTTGCGCTCCCGGTAGTCCAGCGCGCCGACCTCCGCCACCGGCCGGCCCAGCAGCACCACCTGGCTGCGCCCGTCCGCGCCCGGCTTCAGCAGCACCGGGTTCATCGCCGCCTCCGGCGCCACCCCCGCGGCCTGCGCCTGCATCGCCTGCGCCCGCCCGATCTCCGCCCCGTCGGCCGTCACGAACGAGTTCAACGACATGTTCTGCGCCTTGAACGGCGCCACCCGCACCCCCTGCCGGGCCAGCCAGCGGCAGATGCCCGCCGTCACCACGCTCTTCCCGGCATCCGAGGTCGTACCGGCCACCAACAGCGCGCCGTTCACGGCAGAACTCCTTCGAGGAAGTGGAGGGGGAGGGACGCGGGCACGCCGGAGCCCCGCCCGGACGAGGGCAGTCGCAGCGGCGGGTTCACCCGCGGGCCCGCCCGCCCAGTGCCCGCGCACCCGGTACCCGCGCACCCAGCGCCCGCGCGCTCAGCGCCCGCCCGCCCAACGTCGTCAGCAGCGCCAGCGCGCCGACCCGGCGCGAGAGGCGGCAGGCCCGCTCGATGTCGGCCGCGCCGACCGGCGGCAGCTCCGCGCCCAGCACCGGCCGGTGCTCGACCCGCTCGCCGTAGCGCAGCGTCCCGCCCAGCCGCACGCCCAGCGCGCCCGCGAACGCCGCCTCCGCCTGGCCCGCGTTGGGGCTCGGGTGCGCGGAGCCGTCCCGCCGCCAGACCCGCCAGGTCCGGGCCGGGGCGCCGGACGCGGCGACCGCCAGCAGCGCGGTCAGCCGGGCCCCCGGCCAGCCCGCGACGTCGTCCAGCCGGGCCGACGCCCAGCCGAAGCGCCGGTAGCGGGCCGACTTGTGCCCCACCATCGCGTCCAGCGTGTTGACCGCCCGGAACGCCAGCAGCCCCGGCACGCCCGCGACGCCGCCCCACACCAGGGCGTTGACCACCGCGTCCGCGGTGTTCTCGGCGACCGACTCGACCACGGCCCGGGCCACCTGCCGCTCGTCCAGGCCGGACGGGTCGCGCCCGCACAGGTGCGGCAGCCGCTCCCGGGCGCCCGCCAGGTCGCCGTCCGCCAGCGAACGGCCGATCGCCGTCGCCTCCCGGGTCAGCGACGTCCCGCCCAGCACCGTGAAGGTGGCCGCCGACACCGTGTTCCTGTCTCGTGCTCGGCCGGGGCGGCGGTGCGGGTGGTTCCCGGCCGCTACTCCCGGCCCATGTCCCGGTGGACCAGCAC
>NZ_JBSGET010000243.1:0-6496 GCF_053603035.1 Kitasatospora sp. NPDC004272
GACCCTGTGGGAGAGTAGGACGCCGCCGAACAATCATTCATGAAAGGGCTCCAGCCGTCAGGCTGGGGCCCTTTCTGCATTTCCGGGACCGGAAGAAGCGGGGGAGCGGGGGTGTTGGTCGTGGTGCGCGTGCGGTTGGGGCGGACGATCGGGAAGAGGTGCGAGGCGGATGGTCGGGTTGCGGGTGGGTGTGTCGCTTCAGCCGGGGTGGCCGGTGGGGGACGGGCGGGCGGTGCTGCGGGCGGCGGGGTGGCCGAGGAGTTGGGGTTCGATCACGTGGCGGTCGGGAACCGGGTGCTGGAGAGCGGGTTCGGGGTGGACGCGGATCCGTTGGTGCTGTTGGGGGCGGTGGCGGGGGTGACTTCGCGGGTGCGGTTGCTGACGTCGGTGCTGGTGGTGCCGTACTACCGGGCGGTGGTGCTGGCGAACCAGGTGGCGACGTTGGACGTGGTGTCGGGCGGGCGGCTGGTGCTGGGGGTGGGGACGGGGTGGAACCCGGAGGAGTTCGCCGCGGTGGGGGTGCCGGTGCGGGAACGGGGGGCGCGGACGGACGACCACTTGGGGGCGGTGCGGGCGTTGTGGAGGGAGCGGCCGGCCGGGTTCGCGGGGCGGTTCACGGAGTTCGAGGGGGCCCGGTCGGGGGTGGCGCCGGTGGCGGCGGGTGGGCCGCCGGTGTGGGTGGGCGGGCACAGCGAGGCGGCGTTGCGGCGGGTGCTGCGGTTCGGGGACGGGTGGTACGGGACGGGGGTGGATGCCGGGCAGGTGCGGGAAGTGCGGCGTCGGCTCGGGGAGTTGGCGGCGAGCGTGGAGGGCGTGGAGGGCGGGGCGGACCTGGAGCGGTTGGCGGTGGCAGGGGCGGTTTTCCTGACGCCGCCGGGGGTGCCGGTGGCGCTGGAGGCTCCGGGGCGGCCGTTGGGCGGGGCGGTGGCGAGTGCGGGGAGCGTGGTGGCGGAGCTGGGGGAATTGGCGGAGGCGGGGCTGACGGACTGCACGCTGTGGCTGCCGGTGGCGGCGGAGCACCTGGTGCCGGCGATGGAGTGGGTGGCGGCGGAGGTGGTGCCGCAGTTGGGGTGAGTGGCCGGTGGTGGCGGAGTGGCGGGTTCCGGGAGTGGGCGGGGGCGGGATCTTCTAGGCTCGCCTTTCGACCGGTCGGGTCCGGCGGGTCGGTACGGGAGGGGAGTCGGCGTGTTGCTCGGTCTTCGGACGGTCATTCATCCTGCGCCGGATCTTGCGGTGGCGAAGGCGTGGTGGAGCTCGGTGCTGGGGGTCGAGCCGTACTTCGACGAGCCGTTCTACGTGGGGTTCAACGTGGGCGGCTACGAGTTGGGGTTGGACCCGGGCGCGGATCCGGCGGTCGGGCCGGTGTCGTACTGGGGTGTGCGGGACGTCGACGTGGCGCTGGCGCGGTTCGTGGCGGCGGGGGCGGGGGTGCGGGAGCAGGTCCAGGAGGTGGGTGGCGGGATCCGGGTCGGGACGGTGGTGGAGCCCTCGGGGGCGGTGGTCGGGTTGATCGAGAATCCCCATTTCGTGCTGCCGGAGGACGGGGGAGCCGAGGGCGCGGGGCCCGGTCGCTGAGGAGGGGACGGTGAAGGGGCCGCGGAGGTGGCGGAGTTGTTCGCGGCTCCGTTGCGGGTGCTGCGGGCGGCGGCGGACGCGGGGGAGGGGGCGATGGGGGTGGAGATGGTGTTCTGAGCGGGCGCCGGCGGGTCAGCGGGCGTGGTGGTCGTTGGCGACCAGGGCGCGGGCCAGGCGGGCGGCGGCGGTGGTGACGGCGGGCCAGGCCGGGGAGGCCAGGTGGTCGGTCGGCCGGGGGTCGGGCGGGAGGGTGGTGCGGAGGGTGCGCAGGGCGGCGCCGAGGTCGGCGGTGAGGGCGGCCTCCTCGCCGGTGCGCAGGGTGCGGCCGATCCACGGGACGGGGTCGTCGGCGTCGCAGGCTTCGGTGAACAGGGTGGTGAGCAGCGGCGCGGGATCGAAGGCGTCGTCCTGGAGGCCGGGGGCGGCCAGGCCGAGGACCGCGGCCACCAGTTGGTGGCGCAGCGCGGGGAGGCCGGGGCCGCGGTCGGTCACCGGGGGAGCGTACCGGCCGACCGCGGGAGCGTACCGGCCGGGGGCGGAGGGTCAGGCGTAGGGGGCGAGTTGGGGGTCGAGCGGGGCGTCGGTGAGGCGGTTGGCGAAGGTGGAGAGGGTGTAGGCGCCGATGCCGAGGACGATCTCCAGGGCGTTGCGCGGGGTGAAGCCGTGGGCGAGGAAGGCGGCGAGTTCGGGTTCGGGGACGGCGCCGGTGTGGTCGAGGACGGCGTGGACGAAGGTTCGGACGGCTTCCAACGTGGCGTCGGGCAGCGGCTGTTGGGCGCGCAGGGCGGCGATTAGGGCGGGGTCGGCGGCGAGCCGGGTGAGGACGCCGGTGTGCATGGCGACGCAGAGGTGGCAGCCGTTGCGGGTGGCGACGGTGAGGACGACGGTTTCGCGGACCACCGGTTCCAGTTCGGTGGCGTCGAACATGGCGGTCAACTTGAGGAATCCGTCGAGGAGTTGGGGTGCGTGGGCGAGGCGGGCGGCGGCGGAGGGGAGGTAGCCGAGGTGGCGGGTGACCTGTTCGAGCTGGCGGCGGGCGGCCGGCGGGGCGGTGGCGGGGTCGAGGTCGGGGAAGTGGGCGCCGGTGGTCGGGGCGACGGGGGCGGTCGGGGTGCGCGCGGGCATGGGTGGGCCTTTCGGGGCGGGCGGAGGCGTGCCGGGGCGGCCGGGAGGGCGGGCTCCGGCGGCGCGTCCTAGAATGGACAACGTGGTTGACCAAAACGTAAACCAGGTTGTCGATCCGCGCAACGGGGAACCGGGCGCTCCGGATCCTGCCGGACCGGCCCGCGACGGCTTCGAGCTGCCGCTGCTGCTGTTCGCCGGATTCCGCACGATCATCGACGAGTTGCACGCCGAACTGGCCGAGCGGGGCCACCCGGAGGCGCGGCCCGCGCACGGCTTCGCGCTGCAGGCGATCGGTCTCGACGGGGCCACCGCGAGCGAACTCGGACGCCGGCTGGGGGTCTCCAAGCAGGCCGCGGGCAAGACCGTGGACCGGCTGGAGGCCCTCGGCTACGCGGAGCGGGCGGACGACCCGGGGGACGCCCGGCGCAAGGTCGTCCGGCTGACGCCGCGCGGGCTGGACGTGCTGGCCAGGTCGGCGGCCGGGTTCGACCGGATCCGGGCGCACTGGGCGGCCGTGCTCGGCGAGCGGCGCCTGCGCGAACTGGAGGACGGGCTGGCCGAGTTGGTCGGCCCGTCCGGCTTCCGGCTGGACGCGGCGGGCTGGTTCGCCGGCTGAGCGGGCCCCGGCGGAGAGCCGGAGCCCCCGGCGCGCGAACGGCGGGCCGGGGGCTCGGCGGGCGGTGGGGTCACTTGCCGTTCTTGTCGGGGTCGGCGGCGAAGGTGATCACGCCGAGGTAGCCGTCGCCGTCCTCGCTGACCTTCAGCAGCATGGTCGGCCGGTAGATGCCGTCGCCGTCGTTGAAGGTGTCGCGGCCGGTGTGGGTGCTGTACGGGGCCTTGGCGAAGACCGCCGTGTTCAGCGACTCGTCCATCATCATCTGGGTGGTCAGGGTGCGTTCGTTGTCGATGTGCACCATCGCGTGGACGTGCACGGTGCGGCCCGAGTACCAGCCCGGCCAGACGGTGGTGAACTCCACGATGCCGTCCTGGTTGGTCACCTGGGCGCCGCGCAGGTAGCGCTTGTCGTCCTGCGGGGTCAGGTCGGCCATGCCGTCGTTCGCGCCGCCGCCACCGCCGTTGCCCGTGTCCGGGCCGCCCGAGGGCGGGGCGCCGGTCGGGGCGCCGGACGGCGGGGTGCCGCCACCGCCGCCCGGACCGCCGCCCGTGCCGCCACCGCCGCCGGTGGACAGCTGCTCGGCGCCCGAGTACATGCCGGACGCGTCGCAGTGCCAGATCTCCACCACCGCGTTCGGCAGCGCCGTGCAGGTCTCGCTGTCCTGCACTCGGATGGCCAGCCGCAGCCGGACGCCCTCGCGGTCCTCGCGGATGTCGCTGCGGATCTTGTCGGCGTCGAAGTAGTACGGGCCCTGGGTGGTCTGCGCGGTCAGGCCGCAGGTGTTGGCGTCCGCGAACAGGCCCGTCAGGTCCTCGGTGGTGGACGCCTGCGGGGAGATCGAGGCGTCCGCGCCCGTGGTGGTCCTCGCGCTGGTCGAGCCGCCGCCGGAGCCGGAGCAGGCGGCCAGCAGCGCGCCGAGGCCGATGCTGCTGATGCCCGCCAGGGCGCGCCGCCGGCTCACCCGCCGGCCCTCGTCGTGGTCGTGCCCGGGGTGCTGCTGCTCGACTGCCATGGGTTTCCCGTCCCTTTCCGATCCCTTTACCGTTCCGCGCAGCGTAGGGACGGCGGATGAGCGTGCCCTGGGGATCGGATGAGAGAAACGGCGCCCGGCGTTGAGACGGCGCCCGGGGCGGCGGACGGGGTCAGCGGGCGGAGCGGCGCTCCGCCTCGGCCTCGTCCTCGGCCTCCGCCTGCTCCAGGGTCGGCGCGGTGCCGCCCAGGTGCGCGGGCAGCCACCAGGAGTCCTCCGGGCCGGACGGCTCGGCCGGGTACTCGCGCTGGGCGCGGTCCAGCATCTCGGTCATCGCGGCGCGCAGGCGGCGGGTCACCATGACGGGCTTGTCGGTGGGGGCCAGGTGGATCGGCTCGCCGATCATGATGGTCACCGGGACGTGGCGCTTGGTCAGCGTCTTCGGGTGGCCCTTGGTCCACAACTGCTGGGTGCCCCACAGGATCACCGGCAGCAGCGGGGTGCCGGAGTCGGCCGCCATCCGGGCCGCGCCGGTCTTGAACTTCTTCAGCGTGAACGAGCGGCTGATGGTCGCCTCCGGGAACACCCCGACCACCTCGCCCGCGCGCAGCGCCTTCACCGCCGCCTCGTACGCGGGCTGGCCGTCGGCGCGGTCCACCGGGATGTGCTTCATGCCGCGCATCAGCGGGCCGGAGACCTTGTGCTTGAACACGTCGTCCTTGGCCATGAAGCGGGTCTTGCGGCGGCCCACCCGGTACGCGCCGAAGCCCGCGAAGATGAAGTCCAGGTAGCTGATGTGGTTGCTGACCAGGACGGCGCCGCCGGTGGCGGGGACGTGCTCGGCGCCGACGATGGTGATCCGCAGGTCCAGCGCCTTGAAGGCGGCCAGCGCGGTGCGGATCACCGGCGGGTACACGAACTCAGCCACGGTCAGCCCTACTTCCCACGGGCCAAGCGCCCGGTCCGGCGGTACCCGGGGCGTGGGGGCCGGTCCGGGAGGGCGCGGCACGCCGCGGCGGCCACGGGTGTTTCCCCCAGATGATCCCCCGAACGGGCACGGTCTGTCACGCCAGGCCCTGGCCGGGCGGGCGAAGGGGAGCGATCAGGGGCCCGGGGAACTGTCGGCAGACGGGCATGCCCCTGGTGTGGTTGCTCTCTTCCCGGTTCTCGGCGGGCGCGTGGGATCAGGAGGTAGAGGGGGCTGACGGGGGACCGGACGTCGGGGCGTGCGGTCGGCGACAGCGGGTGGTGCAGGCCCGGCACGGGTCGATCACCCGGCGGCCGGTCAGCCGGGGGGTCGACGACGGGGTGCGGGTGGTCACGGGCCGGTGCTGCCGGGGCGGGCCTTCCGGGTCCGGGGGCGGGTTTGCCACACTGGGCGGGGGATCGGACCGATCGTGTGCCGGGTGGTGCTGGCGGCGGCCGGCCTGTTCGGAGCGGTGCGCAAGGTGCGGGACGGGAGGCTGCGGGTGCGGGGCGACGAGGGCGGTGCGGTGCGGCTGACCGGGGCGGAGTTGGGGGCGCCGCTGGGGGAGCGGGCGACGCTGGTGCAGTTCTCCACCTCGTTCTGCCAGCCGTGCCGGGCGACCCGGCGGACGCTGGCCGAGGTGGCGGGGATGGTGGAGGGCGTCGCGCACGTGGAGGTGGACGCCGAGTCGAGCCTGGAGCTGGTGCGGCGGCTGGAGGTCCTGCGGACGCCGACGGTGCTGGTGCTGGACGCGTCCGGCCGGGTGGTGCGGCGGGCGGCGGGGCAGCCGCGGAAGGCGGACGTGATCGCGGCGCTGGGCGAGGCGGTCTGAGCCGGTCGCGGGGGTCCGCGGGCCCGGCGCGCGGTCAATCTCACAGGGGATCTGGTGTGGAGTCAGGTGGCAGCCGGGTCGGGCTGGGGCAGGATGGGCCGGAGGCGGCGGCGTGGTGCCGGGCCGGGGTCGCGGGCAGCGTAAGCTACTGGCGAGTAGTGACGGTTGGACTACTCGTGAGTATGCTGCCGGGGAGTCCCGGAGGGCACCTTCGCGCGCCGCTCGGGCCGCGGGCCCCGTCGTGCGGAGCGAGGATCGCTCAGTGACGCGCGGGCAGCCGCCGCAGCCGCCGGATCGGACCAGTAACAGGAGAGCAGGCCGTGAGCTTGAGGATCGTTGTCTGTGTGAAGTACGTGCCCGACGCGACCGGTGACCGTCGCTTCGCGGACGATGCCACCACCGACCGGGAGG
>NZ_JBSGET010000244.1:0-6178 GCF_053603035.1 Kitasatospora sp. NPDC004272
GCCCCGGGCCGCCGGGGTGCGCCACCTCGTCGAGCCCTTCGCCCTCGGCGCCCCGGCCCTCGCGGAGCAGCGGACCGGAGCCGTGCGCGGCCGCCGGGTCGATCAAGGGGCGGCCCAGGACGGGTGCCGCGACTTCGTGCTCGCCGGCCGACGGCCACCGGAGCGGCCTCACAGCGGCCGGTGAGTTCGGACGGGCGGGCGAGCCGCACGGAGCGGCGGCGCGCCGCACCCTCGACCGCCTGCCCCGCGGCGCCGACCGGCGGTGTCAGCGGTTGCCGGTCCAGACGATCCGTCCGGCGAAGCCGCCGCGTTCCTCGGCCTTCCGCCGCCGGATCTCCTCCACCCGGGAGAAGTCCGCCCCGTGCGCCGCCGCCAGGGCCCGCAGCACCTCCAGGAGGTCCGCCAGCTCCTCCAGTGCCTCCGGCGCGGAGGCGGCCGCCCGGACCTCGTCCGCCTCCTCGTGCAGCTTCGCCCCGAGCCGGGCCAGGTACTCGTCCCCGTCCGCGACGTGGACCTGCGGTTCCCCGCCCGCCGCCCGGATGATCTCGGGGATCCGGTCCCGCACCAGCTTGCCCCGCCGCTCCCGGCCCGCGACCGCCTCCCCGCCCGTGTCGCCCGTGCCGCCCGTGCCGCTCATGCCGCTCGGGCGTCGAGCAGTGCCTCGACGGCAGCGCGGGCCCGGCGGGCCGGGGCGGGGTCGGCGGTGATCGCGGAGGTGACGATGGCGCCCTCGGCCAGCAGCGGGACGGGGGACGGGTCGGCGAGGCCGGCGGCGCGGGCCCAGCCGGTGAGTCGGGCGTGGAAGGCGGCCTTGTGGGCGCGGACCTCGGCGAGGACGGCCGGGGAGGACGGGCCCAGTTCGCCGAAGGCGTTGATCCAGGCGCAGCCCCGGTAGCCGGGTTCGGCGAACCAGTCGCCGAGCCAGTCGAAGGCGGCCAGCAGCCGGGCCCGCGGGTCGTGCCGGGTCTCGACGGCGGCGGACAGCCGGGCCTGCCAGCGCCGGTCGGCGCGGCGCAGCACGGCCACCACCAGGTCGTCCTTGGCCGGGTGCAGGCGGTAGATGCGCTTGAGCGGCAGTCCGGAGGCGGCGCGCAGCTCGTCCATGCCGACGGCGCGCACGCCCTTCTCGTAGAACAGCGCCTCGGCTGCGTCGAGCAGCGCCTCGCCGTCCTGGCGGGCCTGTTCCTCGGTGAGCGGGGCGGGCATCGGCGGCTCCGGTCCGGTGGATCTTGACATGGAGAACGGTCGTTCCCTAGCGTAGGCGCCGCCACCCTGGAGAACGTACGTTCTCCATCCCGCCGGACTACTGGAGGCCGCCGTGTCCGAGCACCGCCCGCCGCTCCCCCCGTTCACCCGCGCCACCGCGCTCGCCAAGGTCCGGGCCGCCGAGGACGCCTGGAACACCCGCGACCCCGCGCGCGTCGCCCTCGCCTACACCCCCGACACGGTCTGGCGGAACCGGGACGTCTTCCTCACCGGCCGCGCCGAGGTCACCGCCTTCCTCGCCGCCAAGTGGCGCCGCGAGCAGCAGTACGCACTGCGCAAGGAGCTCTGGGCCTTCGGGGACGACCGGATCGCCGTCCGCTTCCAGTACGAGTGGCACGACGCAGACGGCCAGTGGTGGCGCAGCTACGGCAACGAGCTGTGGGAGTTCGACCCGCACGGCCTGATGCGCCGCCGCGAGGCCAGCATCGACGACGTCCGCATCGACGCCGCCGAGCGCCGCATCCATGGCCCCCGCCCGGCCGGGGAGCCCGGCGGGACGGGCGAGGGGGCGGGCGGCGGAACGGACGGCGGGGCGGAGCTGCCGCTGCGCTGAAGCCGGACGCTTGGGCGGGGGTGAGCCGGTTGAGTAGCGTGTCCGCATGGTGCGAGTCCCCCTGACCCCCGAGCAGATCGAGGCCGGCCGCCGCCTGGGTGCGCTGCTGCGCGAGACCCGGGCCGGCCGCGACCCCGTCGCCGTCGCGCACAGTGCCGGGATCTCCCCCGAGACCCTCCGCAAGATCGAGATGGGCCGGCTGCCCAGCCCCGGCTTCGGCACCGTGGTCGGGCTCTGCGCCGCACTCGGCCTCCCGCTCGACACCGCCGCCGGCGTCTGGCTCGGCGAGACGGCCCACTGAGCCGGCGGGCCGCGAAGCCCGGGGGCTCGGGGCCCGGGGGTTCGGGGGCTCGGGGCTCGGGGCTCGGGGCTCGGGGCTCGGGTTCAGTCGAGCACCAGGTGCTGGCGCCCGTCGAGGAGTTCGCGGACGGCGTCCAGGTGCCCGGCGTGGGTCGCGGTCTCGGTGATCACGTGCAGGACGACCTCGCGCAGGGTGTGGTAGCGCCAGTCGTCGAAGAAGTCCGGCCACCAGGCGAGCGGCGCGTCCGGGTCGGCGGTGGTGAGGAAGGCGTCGGCGCGGGCGGTCTCCTGCCGGTAGCGGGCGAAGACCTGCTCGGCGGTCAGCGCCGGGTCGGGGTGCCAGGCGTCGGCCCCGGAGCCGAGGATCTCCTCGATCGCGGCCCGTTCCCCCGCCGCGACCGCCCGGAACCAGAGCTCCTCGACGTCCAGGGCGAGGTGGTGCACCAGGCCCAGGCAGGTCCAGCCCGAGGGCAGCACCGGGCGGCGCAGGGCCTCCTCGTCGAGGCCCGCCAGGATCTCCAGGACGTGCCTGCGCCTGCCGTTCAACACGTCCAGCAGCGTGGTCAGTTCGGTGTCGGCCATGGGCGGGACCGTACCGCGCCGCACCGACAGCCCGCCCCCCGTCCGCCCGTCCGCCAGCTGCCCGTCGCTGGCCGCCCGCCTGTCCGTTCGCCCACCCGCCTGCCCGGCCGCCGCGCCGGGCTCAGCAGCGGGCGAGCACCGCGTAGCGCTCGTCGTGGACCGGGCCGCCCCACAGGGCCGGCTCGGACTCCAGCGGGTGCAGGTCGAGTTCGCGGACCAGCGGGCGGAGCACGGCGGTGAGGGTGGCGGCGGGGACGCCGCCCGCCCAGGGGAGGGCCTCGGCGCCGGGGGCGTACGGCTCGACGGCGGCGCCGGCCTCCCGCCAGCGGCCCTCGACCAGCAGGAGGCGGCCGCCGGGGCGCAGCAGGGAGACCCAGGCGCGCAGGGCGGCGGTCGGGTCGGGCAGCGTCCAGACCAGGTGGCGGCAGAGCACGGCGTCGTAGCGGGCGGTGCCGGTCGGGGGGCGGCCGGCGTCGCCGGTCAGGAAGTACCCCTCCAGGCCGGCGGCGGCGAACTTCGCCCGGGCCCGGTCGATCATCGCGGGGGCGAGGTCGACGCCGGTCACCCGGTGCCCGGCCTCGGCGAGCAGCAGCCCGAGCGAGCCGGTGCCGCAACCGACGTCCAGCACGTCGAGCCCCTCGCCGGGCAGCCACCCGGCGAGGCGGCGCTGCCAGGCCAGCCGGGTGGTGCCGTCGCGCAGGCCGTGGTCGGGCTCCTGGTCGAAGGCGGGGGCGGCGTCGTTCCAGTAGTCGGCGATGGAGCCGGGCGCTTCGTTCATCCGTACACGTTCCCACCCGCCACCGACAGTTCGGTCCGGTCAGCCGTGTCCGCCCCGGCGCCGGTGGGCCGCGCGGACGGCGTGCACCGAGCGGTAGGAGAGCAGGGAGAGGACGGAGTCGGCGCTGAGTGCGGAGGCGGTGCTGCGCCAGGAGCCGACGGACAGCACGGACAGCGCGGAGCCGATCGAGCCGACGGACAGGAACGAGCCGACCGAACCGATCGAGAGGAAGGACCCGACCGAGCCGATGGACAGGAAGGACCCGATCGAGCCGATCGAGAACCCGTTCGCCGCCGCACCGCAGCGGCGTTCGGACGTCTTCATGGGGACTCCAGGTGGTCGAGGAGGCGGGCGTGCGAGCGTGCGGGCGTGCGGGCTCCAGCCTTCCGCTGCGGCGCCGCCCGCGCAAAGGCACCGGCCGGCCGGGTCACGCCGCACCGCACCGGGCTGCACCGAACCGCACCGGGCTGCGCCGAACCGGACCGGGCGGACGGGGTCGGACCGGTCGGACGGGGCCGGAACTGACGGGGCGTCACCATCCGTCCACCGAGCGTCCGGACGGAGGCGCCGCTGTGAGATCCGCCACGGCGCAGGCGATTGCGTGGAGCCGTCCGGGTGCGGCAGGGTGAGTCGGCGTCAGGCCCCGCGCACGGCACCGCAGGTCCACCGGCTCCGGTCGGCGGGACGGGGGCCCGCGGGGTGGATACCCGCCCGGCGGCTCTGGTGCCGGGCGACGCCGGAAGGAAAGCATGTGACTCGGATCTCGGTCCGGGGCGTCGCTGTCGTCTCCGCCACCGCGGTGACCGCCGTCGGTGCCGTGGTGGGCGCGGCGGCCGGCAGCGAAGGCGGGACGGCCCCCGTCCGGTCGGTCGACGTCGCGAGCGCCACGCTGTTCGGTGAGGCCCCCGCGGGTGCGCAGGCCCAGCAGGTCAGTGACGGTCTCGGTCACCAGGCCGACGCGCAGCGGGTCTCCGCCGACGCCGCCGCGAAGAAGGCCGCCGAGGAGGCCGCCCGGCAGAAGGCCGCGGCCGACGCCCAGGCCAAGGCCGACGCGGACCGGGCCGCCCAGGAGGAGGCCGACCGGGCCGCCAAGGAGGAGGCCGACCGGGTCGCGAAGGAGCAGGCGGACAAGGCGGCGAAGGAGAAGGCCGCCAAGGAGCAGGCCAGCCAGGCCGCCGCGCGCAGCGTGCTCGCCACGATCCCGGCCGGGTCGGTCCAGGCCACCGCGCGGCAGATCATCGGCGACGACGCCCAGTTCCAGTGCTTCAGCGAGATCGTGAAGCGCGAGAGCGGCTGGGACTACACCGCCACCAACGCCTCCTCCGGCGCCTACGGCCTGGTCCAGGCGCTGCCCGGCTCCAAGATGGCCACGGCCGGCGCCGACTGGCGCACCAACCCGGCCACCCAGATCAAGTGGGGCCTGAGCTACATGAACAGCCGCTACGGCAGCCCCTGCGGCGCCTGGTCGTTCTGGCAGGCCCACCACTGGTACTGAGGGGCCCGGCCGTACCGGCAGGGCCCCGGCCCGCGCGTCCGCCCCGGGCGCGCGGGCTTCGCCGTTCTCCGGGCGGCTCACTATGCTTCGCGTCTGCCGGGAAGCGCCGGAGGGCCTCCGGGAGCCCCGGAGGGCCTCGGGGAGCACCGCGCGGTCCGGCCCGCATTTTGCGTTATCCGCCGTCGCCCGGTGGATCTCCGAGGGTGTGAGGGCAGGACGAGAGAACACGAGGACGGACCGGGCTGTGGACAGTGGGCGGGCGGCGGCGCTGGTCGGGCGGGCGCAGCGCGGTGACCGGCAGGCGGTGGCGGAGCTGGTCGGCGGGCACCTGCCGCTGGTGTACAACGTGGTGGGCCGGGCGCTGTCGGGGCACCCGGACACCGACGACGTGGTGCAGGAGACGATGCTGCGGGCCGTGGACGGCCTGGGGGCGCTGCGCGATCCGGCGGGGTTCCGCAGCTGGCTGATGGCGATCGCGCTGAACCAGGTGCGGCGGCGGTTCCGGGACGCGGACGCGGTGGCCGGGGTGGAGGCGGTGCCGGACCCGGCGGCGGTGGCCGATCCGGCGGCGGACTTCGTGGGTCTGACCATCGTCCGGCTGGGCCTGTCGGAGCAGCGCCGGGAGGTCGCGGAGGCGACCCGGTGGCTGGACGGCGCGGACCGCGAGCTGCTGTCGCTGTGGTGGCTGGAGGCGGCGGGCGAGCTGTCCCGGGCGGAGCTGGCGGCGGCGCTGGAGGTGTCGCCGCAGCACGCGGCGGTGCGGGTGCAGCGGATGAAGGGGCAGTTGGAGGCGGCCCGGGTGGTGGTCCGGGCGCTGGCGGCGGTGCCCGGCTGCCCGTGGCTGGCGGAGCTGACGGCGGGCTGGAACGGCCTGCCGGGCACGCTGTGGCGCAAGCGGATCAGGCGGCACGTCCGGGAGTGCGCGCTGTGCGGGGAGCACCGGCGCGGCCTGGTCCCGGCGGAGGGCCTGCTGGCGGGGCTGGCGCTGGTGCCGTTGCCGGACGACGGCCGCTACGACCCGGCCGGGTACCCGGACGTCCCCCGGGCGCCGTCCGGACGGCCCGGCCGGGCGGTGCACCGGCGGGGTGCGTCGCGCGGCGGCGGTTCGCCCCTGCACACCGGCACCACCGGCAACGCCGGCCACCTCGGCCACATCACCGTCGACTACAACGGCCGCCCCTGCCCCTGCGGCTCACGCGGCTGC
>NZ_JBSGET010000245.1:0-5860 GCF_053603035.1 Kitasatospora sp. NPDC004272
CATCCGTGTCCAGATCCGATGGGTGCGTACGTCACGTACGCACCACCCCGGGGCGGCGGGTCAGTCGGTGTACGAGTTCTTCCGGGTCGAGACGATCTGGTCGATCAGCCCGTACTCCAGCGACTCCTCGGCGGTGAGGATCTTGTCGCGCTCGATGTCCTCGCGGACCTGCTCGACGTCCTTGCTGGAGTGCTTGGCCAGCATGGTCTCCAGCTGCTCGCGCATCCGGAAGATCTCCTTGGCCTGGATCTCCAGGTCCGACACCTGGCCGCGGCCGGTCTCGGTGTACGGCTGGTGGATCAGCACCCGGGCGTTCGGCAGCGCGAGGCGCTTGCCGGGGGTGCCCGCGGCCAGGATCACCGCGGCGGCCGAGGCCGCCTGGCCCATGCAGACCGTCTGGATGTCCGGCTTCACGAACTGCATGGTGTCGTAGATCGCGGTCAGCGCGGTGAACGAGCCGCCGGGCGAGTTGATGTAGAGCGAGATGTCCCGGTCCGGGTCCATCGACTCCAGGCAGATCAGCTGCGCCATGATGTCGTTCGCGGAGACGTCGTCCACCTGCGAGCCGAGGAAGATGATGCGCTCCTCGAACAGCTTGGCGTACGGGTCGTACTCGCGGATGCCCTGCGAGGTGCGCTCGACGAAGCGCGGGACGATGTAGCGGCCCTCGGCGCGCATGTCCTCCAGGCGGGCCTTCGCGCCCGACAGGCTGGGGATGTTCATGGTTTCTGGTCCTCCGAAGCGTGCGGTCAGGGTTGCGTTGCCGGTCAGCCGGCCAGGCCGGCGCCGGTACCGCCGCCGCCGGGGACGTCCGCGGCGCTGTGCATGATCTCGTCGATCAGGCCGTACGCCTTGGCCTCCTCCGGGGTGAACCAGCGGTCGCGGTCGGAGTCCGCGGTGATCTGCTCGAAGGACTGGCCGCTGTGGTGGGCGATGAGCTCCGACATCCGCTTCTTGGTGCGCAGCAGCTGCTCGGCCTGGATCCGGATGTCGGTGGCGGAGCCGCCGAGGCCCGCGGAGGGCTGGTGCATCAGGATGTTGGCGTTCGGCAGCGAGAAGCGCTTGCCCTTGGCGCCCGCGGTCAGCAGGAACTGGCCCATCGACGCCGCCATGCCCATCGCGATGGTGACCACGTCGTTCTTGATGTACTGCATGGTGTCGTAGATCGCCATGCCCGCCGAGATGGATCCGCCCGGGGAGTTGATGTAGAGGTAGATGTCCTTCTCGGGGTCCGCCGCGAGCAGCAGCAGCTGGGCGGTGATCTTGTTGGCGATGTCGTCGTCGACCTGCTGGCCGAGGAAGATGATGCGCTCGTTGAGCAGCCGGTTGTAGACCTGGTCGCCCAGGCCGCCACCCACGTCGCCGCCGGCGGCGTGCGGTGCCATCGGGCCAGGCATCTGCATCTGCGGGAACGTCACTTAGCCACCTGCTCAGTCGATCTGCGTGTGTGTCGCTGTCCACCGACCCTAACGCGCAGGCCCCGCCGCTGAATCCCCCACGCAGAACTGTTCGCTGTGAGCGCAGGGTGAGCGGGGTGAGCAGGCCGAACTCGCGCTACCGGTACGGAGGAACGCGAACGGGCCCGGACACCGTGCGGTGTCCGGGCCCGTTCCCGGTTGCCTTCGCGGGCCGCCGGCGGACCGGCGGGTCAGCGGGATCAGGCCTCGGCGGACTCCTCGGAGGTGCCCTCCGCGGCGGCCTCGGCGGCCTCGGTGGTCTCCTCCTCGTCGTCCTCGAAGGAGACGGTCTCGCCGTTGGTGTCGGTCACCTTGGCGGCCTCGACCACCAGGGCCAGCGCCTTGCCGCGGGCGACCTCGCCGACCAGCAGCTGGACCTGGCCGCCCTGGACGACCTGCTGGGCGAACTGGTCCGGGGTCAGGCCGGAGCCGGCGGCGCGGCGGATGAGGTGCTCGGTGAGCTCCTCCTGGTTGACGCCCAGCTCCTCGTTCTTGACGATCTGGTCCAGCACGAACTGGGTCTTGATGCCCTTCTTCGCCTGCTCCTCGGTCTCCTTCTCGTAGTCCTCGCGGGACTTGTCCTGGGAGGCGAGGTAGGTGTCGAGGGTCAGGCCCATCGGCTCCAGCTGGTGGTGCTCCAGGTTGTGCTTGCGGGTGCCGATCTCGTCCGCGAGCAGCTTCTCCGGGTACTCCATCTCGACGCGCGAGAGCAGCTCGTCGAGGACCTTCTCCTGGGCCTGGGTGGCCTGGTCGAACTCCTTCATGCGCTCCAGGCGCTTGACGGAGTCGGCGCGGAGCTCCTCCAGGGTGTCGAACTCGCTCGCCAGCTGCGCGAACTCGTCGTCCAGCTCGGGGAGTTCCTTCTCCTGGACGGTGGTCACGGTGACGGTGACCTCGGAGTCCTTGCCGACCTGGGTGCCGCCCTTGAGGGTGGTGGTGAAGGTCTTGGACTCGCCGGCGGACAGGCCGATCACGGCCTCGTCGATGCCGTCCAGCAGGCGGCCGGAGCCGATCTCGTAGCTCACGCCGGTGGCGGTGCCGTCCTCCGGCACCTCGCCGTCGACCTTGGCCTCCAGGTCGACCACGACGATGTCGTTCTCGCCGGCGGCGCGCTCGACGTCCTTGACGGAGGCGAAGCGCTCGCGGAGCTGCTCCAGCGACTTCTCGATGTCCTCGTCGCTGACCTCGATCGGGTCGACCACGACCGCGATCTCGGCGAACTCGGGCAGGGTGACCTCGGGGCGCACGTCGACCTCGGCGGTGAACTTGAGGTCACCGCCGTCGGCCAGGTTCTCGACACCCTCGATCTCGGTGATGTCGGGCTGGCCCAGGACGTCGATCTGGCCCTCGTCGACGGCCTGCGTGTAGAAGCGCGGAAGCGCGTCGTTGACGGCCTCCTCCAGCACCGCGCCACGACCGAAGCGCTGGTCGATCACCTTGTTCGGGATCTTGCCCTTGCGGAAGCCCGGAACGGTGACCTGCTGGTTGATCTTCTTGTACGCCGCGTCGAGGCTGGGCTTGAGCTCCTCGAAGGGCACCTCGACGGTGAGTCGAACCCGAGTGGGGTTCAGAGTCTCGACGGCGCTCTTCACGGTTGGGTCTCCTAGGGGGCTTGCGGTCAGGGCGATAGGCGGTTGGGGCTGCAATGCTGTCCGTACTACCGCCAGCGGTCCATCCTACCGGTACCACGAAAGCGACTGTGCCCGGCACCGGGGTGCGCGCGGGAGGCCGGGGGGCCGGGGGCGGCGGCAACGACAACAGGGCCCCGCCCGCTGACGAGACCCTGCCGCACACGGTCGGGGTGACCGGATTCGAACCGACGGCCTTCCGCTCCCAAAGCGGACGCGCTACCAACCTGCGCCACACCCCGTGGTGCCGAGCAGAAGAGTACACGTCGGCCCGCCCCGGACCGGGGCGATATCGGCGAGCCGACAACGGCGGAGGAGTGTGCAATCCACCGACCCGACCAGGTACGCTGGGGCGGTCCGCACCGCCTCGGGTGGTGGCGGACGCTCCTTTGCGGGTGTAGCTCAATGGTAGAGCCCCAGTCTTCCAAACTGGTCACGCGAGTTCGATTCTCGTCACCCGCTCCACGAGGCCGGAGGCCCCGACCGCAGCAGCGGTCGGGGCCTCCGCCGTTCCCGGGGTCCGCGGTCCGCGATCCGCGGGACGGGACGCCCGAAGGCCCCGCGCAGCGGAACGCGGGGCCTTCGGGGGTGGTGCCGGGGATCAGACGTTGACGCCGTGGGCCGCCAGGTAGGCGATCGGGTCGATGTCGGAGCCGTAGTCCGGGGTGGTGCGGATCTCGAAGTGCAGGTGCGGGCCGGTCACGTTGCCGGTGGCGCCGGAGAGGCCGATCTGCTGGCCCGCGGTCACGGCCTGGCCGGCCGAGACGGAGATCGAGGACAGGTGCGCGTACTGGGCGTACTTGCCGTCGGCGAGCTTGATGACGACCTGGTTGCCGTAGGCGCCGCCGTTGCCGGCCGAGACCACGGTGCCGTTGGCGATCGCCTTCAGGCTGGTGCCGGTGGCGACCGGGAAGTCGATGCCGGTGTGGTAGCCGCTGGACCAGCTGGAGCCCGCCACCTTGTAGCCGGTGGTGACGCTGCCCGGCGCGGGGGCGACGTAGCCGGAGGAGGAGCTCGCAGTGGAGCCGGTGGTGGTGGACGTGCCGGTGCCGGCGCTCCCGGTCGACGGCTTCGCGGTGGACGACGAGGACGAGGACGAGGCCGAGGAGGAGGAGGACGAGGTCGACTTCTGGGTCTGAGCCTGGGTCTTCGCGGTGCCGGTGCTCGACTTGGTCGAGGTCTTCGGAGCGGCGGCGGTGGCCGCGGCGTCCGAGGAGGTGGCGGCGGAGGTCGTCGCGGCGGCCTGGCCGTTGACGGTCAGCTGCTGGCCCGGGTAGATCAGGTTCGGGTTGCCGCCGATGACCGAGCGGTTGTCCTGGTAGAGCTTCTCCCAGCCGCCGTCCACGTTCTTCGCGGTGGCGATCTTGGAGAGGGTGTCGCCGGCGGCGACCCGGTAGGACTCCGCGGCCGGGGCGGCGGCGTCGGTGGTGGTGGTGTCGGCGACGGGGGTGGCGTCGACCGAGACGTTGGCCCACTGGCGGGCGCCGTCGTGCTGGTCGGCGGTGTGCGCGGAGGCGGCGGTGACCGGGAGGCCGACCGCGGCGCCGGCGACGCCGGCGGCGATGGCGATGCGGACGACGGTGGCCAGGCGCGGCTTGCGGTGCTTGCCCTGAGCGGACATGAAGCTGTTCCTCTCCGACGCCTGCGAGGTGAGCTGTCGGGTTCGGGCGAGAGTTGCCCGGCCGCGTCGTGGCGGCTTCACCCCGAGCCGTCCCCGTGCGTTCCGGGTCCGGCGTACTACCTGTGGTTCCCCCGCTCCTGCCGTGGCGTGGTCTCTGGTCGGCACCGGGCGGCGGCAGGACTAGGCGTTCCGCTCGGCGGCCAGCCCGGCCGATGTCCGGGCTGCGGAGGAAGCAAAACCCACGGCTCGCCGAGCTGGCAAGCGCCGAAAAGCCCCGTCCCCGGGCTCGGGAGGGGGCTGACGGTCCGCCAGGTCACGCTCCGCCGCCACCGGGCTGCGGTGTGCGTACGGGATCATGACGGTGCGCCCACGAACCAAGCACGGTGGGCGACTTCGGCCACCGTGCGCGCTGGGGCGCTGACCCGGCGTGACGATGCGGGTGACCCTGGTCACCCGCGGGCAGGACTCTGGGACGGTCCGGGGGGTGGCTCCCGTCCGTCGGAACGCGCTCCCCGGTCCGGTCGGACGGGCGTCAGCCGGCGATGCCGGAGATCGCCTTGGAGACCGACTGGAGGAACTGGGTGATCGGGGCTGCCATGTTCGACTGGCTGAGCATGAAGCCGAAGAGCGCTGCCATGACGGCGTGGCCTGTCTTCATCTGCTTGTTGCGGATGAAGATGGCGACGATGATGCCGAACAGGACCAGGGCGGAGACGGAGAAGGCCACCGGGACTCACTTCCTCGATTCGTGGCGGGGATTCGGGTCGGAACCGGCGACGGCTCCAGGCGGAAACCGGCCCCTGCCCCCCGTGTCCCCACCACTCCATCCGGACTCAGTGTGGTCGCTCGTGCGGAGTGCGTAAAGGACTTGCCCCGTCACCCGGGGCCCCAACCCGCGTGCTGGGGCTGATTTTCGCCGACCGTGACGATAGCGGACGGGTCCTGACGGACCGTCGGCGGGCCGCGGTCCGCCGCGGTGGCGGCGGCAAAGCGGCAGGCAGGCCGGGCATCCGCCCACCGGCCGGGTATGCCAGTGGAATTGGCCGAAGATCAACGTCCGGGTTTGACACCCCGCGGGCACGTCCCGCGCACCTTTCCCGCGCACCCGGGCGCCCGCGGGATCCGCTCCGGCGCCCCGCGGGGCCGGCCGCGGC